>CAYVMM010000123.1:0-4502 GCA_964452535.1 uncultured Gammaproteobacteria bacterium
CTTCTCTAGGGTCCGTTGGGCAGCCGGGGGCGGATGGATGGGCCCCACCCCTCCGCCGTACTGAAAGGGTGGTACCGGTCCTTGAGGGGGGAGTAATTGGCTGAAAGCGAGGGTATGGGCGTATTGACCATTGGCGAGAAAGAGGATGGAGATCGCTTGCCCTCGGACGCGTCGCTGGTAGAGCTCGCCTGCCCTGGCTGGAGGGCCCGTTTCGGCCTCCCGAATATGGCCACCCCCGTCGCGGCCGGTCGCCTTGATAAGCCAGTCCTGAGGATTGGCCGGTGGTCGATGGCGGATCTCGGGGTAAGGAATGCCAAGGTGGGCCAGGAGATCGAAAAACGCTCGACCATTCCCGGCCAGGGCAGCTACCTTGGGCCCATTTCCCCAAAGCGGGGTGACCGAGCTCAAGGCCCGAAGGAGGCCTGAGCGTTTGGCTAGGCCGCCGCCGTAGACTAGGCCCTCTGTCGGGGAACGCTTGGCCGCAGTGAGCAGGGCGTCCCGCTGAAAGCCCTGCTCCCTGGAGGCAGCGATCCGGGTTTCCGAGGCGGCGATGCGGGTGTCTCGGTCCGCGAAGGCGTCTAGCACCACGGGGAGATGCCCCGCTCGGCGGGCCGATTGGGCCAGCGCCCGCCCGGTCACGGCCGCAATCAGGATCCGTTGGGGGAGGTGGCTAGCCCACCACCTCACGGGCCACCTCGAAGGCATCCTGGAATGCCAGATTCTCAGGCTGCTCATTGATATGCATTCGTTTAAGTAGCTCATGCTGGACTTGGTACTTGACTCCGCCCACCGTTAGGGCCCCCACGGCCACGGCCCCACTAACCGAACCGGGATAGGGAGTGCCCTCATCCTGGACGCCAACCCCTTCTACTCCGGCGGGGGGCACGGCATTTACGTCAGCAATCACCTTGAGCTTGGGGGCTGGGCGTACCATATCGGCGGTAAGGACCTGGATCCCTGCCGGGGCGGTGCTCAGGATGATATCGGCGACACTAACCAGGTTGCGCTTGGCTTCCTCAGAGCTGCCATCACCACCCTCGACTTGAACTGAGAAGCGCTCGTTACAACGCTTGGCCTCCTGGTCACTCGACTCTTTGCCTCGGTGATTAACCAGGACCACCTGAGCTCCGGCTTGCGCGGCCAGCACCCCCGAGATTATCCCTACCGAACCGGTGCCCCCGAAAAGAACGACCTTCTGGCCGGTCATGTCCAGACCATGCACTGATTGGAGCTTGGACTCCACCAGCGCAACCAACCCTGCAGCCGTGGTGAAACCGCCACTGGGATCGGCCATTATAGAGGGCTTGAATGGGGGAACCATGGCCTCTTGGGCCTTCTCCATCATGTCCAGGGCAAGATAGACGTCTTTTCCCCCCAAAAAGATCCCTGTCCATCGCACCCCCTTGGGCCCACGCGAAAAAATGGTGTCCTGTACAAGGTCCGCCACTTCCTCCAGCTCGACCCCACTATAGGGAATGGCCGCGTCCCACCCGGCATCGTAGGCCATGTTGATGTCAAAGGGGCTGGTATGACGAGTAGGCGTGAACATGTGCAGCAGCAGTGGGCTTTCCATTTATGCGCTCCCCTCATTGGGCTGTCCTAGTAGCTCGTGGCTCGTGTCCGATTCGATCCGTGCGCCGTAGTTGCGGGGAGAGGCCGCCAGGATCCGCAAGTTGCCGCTTTCCCCGAACCGGCCTTGGGCCTGCCGGGCTAGGGCCTCGGCCTGCTGACGGCCTTGGAACCAGATGTAGCCCGTTGGCCCCCAGGAGCTCTGGCCTATCCCCACTCCGCCCTGTGCCCGGAGCCACTCCAGCGTTTCCGCCACTTGAAGGCTTGCAAAGCGGCCCCCTTGGGCAGGAGCAAAGTGGTCGCCTATATGGGCTTGGATCGCCTCGATTGCTGTGCCGAACTCCTCGAGGTGCCCTTCCGCCAGAGCAGGAAGGACCTTCATAATGGCTATTCGGCATAGATGAGCGGCCGTATTGGTCGGAAATACCGGAAGACTGGCGAAAGCCTGACGCTCGCTTGATCCATGCAGGCCTTGCCCCTGATCCAGGACCAGGATGAGATGCCAGTCCTCTGGGACGGCCAAACGGGCCACCACGGGAGGGGGCGCTCCCTCCGGATATCGACCACCATCAAGTAGGAGTCCGCCCTGCTGAAAGGCTCCCAAGCCCACGGCTGAACGCTGTCCCCGATCACATGCTCGGGCCAGATCCTTTGGACTGGGGGCGAAACCGTGAAGACGAGTTAGGGCGGTGCCCACAGCCAGGACGAGCTGGCTTCCGGATCCGAGACCGCAATGGGAGGGGATGACCTCTTCCATTTGTAGGGCAGCTGCTTGAGGCAGATTCCAGGCAGAGCAGATCCGTTGGGCACAAATGAGGGCACGTTCGGCTTCCGGGCCTTCGACGGTCAGGCGGTTATCAGGGGAGGCACTTACCCGCGTCACAAAGGCGCTTAAGGCCAATCCCAAGCTGCCGAACTGGCGCCCTATTTCACCGTTCAGATCCAGGAATCCGAAGTGGAGGCGGCTGGGCGCCTCCACCCTGATGCCACTTGAGGGTCGACGTCCCCTAATTACCTCTTCAGTCATAGCGGATTTCTTATGACCTTGCTAAAGGGGGGCGTGAGCCGAAGGCAGGTGCTGACCGATATCGAAACTGCCAAGCGACTGCCGGAGGGTGAGGATAGACTCCCAGGATTGGGCACGGTTGAGATCCGGCCCGTCGAGGTGAAATATTCCCCCTGGCCTGATATGGCCTGACAACGGACTGCGTCGATGGCTGACTGAACTTGATCTCGATGGGACGGGCAACCCTTACAGGGCCTGTAAGGGTTGCTCACCCACTTACTAAGGGGAACGCCCGTTTTACCATGATGCTGCGGGCCGGTTCCGGTGACTTGATTGATGTTCCCCTTAATCGTGTGGGCCTGGTCGCTCCCGGAGAGGGTCTGTCCCAATCTGTGGGATTGGCCGTGACTGTACACTAGGATACCCACTTCAAAGGGTGAGCTGTCTACCACTCACGTGCGTGGAGCACTCCACCACCGCTAGGAAAAGCGAGGCCTCGTCCATCTCGGAGCTGGTTGAAATTGCCGACAGCCTTCGGCAGCAAGCGAAAGCCCTCTCGTTCGCTGCTCCAGTGGATTATGTCTACAATCCTCTGGATTACGCTTGGGCGCCCCATCGTCTCTATCTGGAGCGGTTCGGGACCCCGCCTCGGGAAATCCTACTCGTCGGCATGAATCCAGGCCCGTTTGGGATGGTTCAAACTGGCATCCCTTTTGGGGACAAAGAGCTGGTGCGCCACTGGCTAGGCATCGAGGCCCCTGTGGGCAAACCCCCTCGGGAGCATACCCGCCGACCGGTGGAGGGCTTTGCTTGCCCTCGGGGAGAGGTTAGTGGGCAACGGCTCTGGGGCTGGGCTCGGGATCGGTTCGGTTCCCCCGAGGGCTTCTTCGCCCGCTTTCTAGTGGTCAATTATTGCCCGCTCGCCTTTCTGGAAGGCTCTGGGCGCAATCGGACCCCCGATAAGCTACCCGCTTCCGAGCGTCGGGACCTCTTTGCGGTCTGCGATCGTGCCTTGGCCGCGACTTTGGATTGCCTTCATCCGACCTATGTCCTAGGTATCGGGCGCTTTGCTGAATCGCGAATCCAGGCCGTTGCCGGCGATCGGAATCTCATCGTCGGAGCTGTTCCCCATCCTAGCCCGGCGAACCCCAGAGCGAATCGGGGATGGCGCCACCTGGTGGAAGAGGCCCTAGGGCAATATGGCATCGTGTTGCCCTAGTCGGGCCACAGCACCCTGGCAAAATGTTCGTTTCCCTTAATATCCCCACAGCCCTCTGTCGTCATGCCCTTGGGTGAGGTGTAAGCCGCTTATGCTCTTGGCATCCACTCGCCCGGTGAGTATGGCCTCCCGCAGTTCTTCCTCAGACAAGATGATGGTTCGCAGGTCCTCGTCGGGATCCTGAGCGGGAGGCTCCTCAAGGGGCTCCAGACCTTGCGCCAGGAAGGCATGGATGTACTCATCTGAATAACCAGGGGCTAGAGGAAAAGTCCCTAGGTCCGACCACGTGCCGGCCCGGAAGCCAATTTCCTCTTCGAGCTCGCGGCGAATGGTGGCCACCGGTTCCTCCCCGGCTTCCCGGGTTCCCGCCGGGAACTCCAGAAGCCAGGCATCGAGGGCGAATCGATATTGCTCTACCAGAATGTAGCGCCCATCCCGGGTGAGGGGAACGGCCATGGCTCCGCCAGGGTGACGAATGGCCTCGAACTCTCCTTCGGTTCCGTTGGGTAGCCGTAGACGGGTTGCCTCGAAGGCAAATTTTCGTCCCTCGTAGCGGAGGCGCTGGCCTAGGCGCTTTAGGGAGGGGCGAGGGGCGGTCATAGGGGCCTCCGGGGTAAAGCCCCTTGGGATTCTTGCAACCCGCAGGGCAATTGAGGCAAGACGGAATGGGCCTGGTGAAAATACGCCATCCTATCGAATGGGACCATT
>CAYVMM010000124.1:0-4482 GCA_964452535.1 uncultured Gammaproteobacteria bacterium
CAAGCCACTGCTTCCTGGCCACGAATTTATCGCGGCCGGGATAGAGGAAGGTCCCGAGCCATTCGCCAGCGCTCAGCCGCACCAGAACAGCTTCCTCCAATCCGGAGACGATGGCGGTAGCCGTCCCGGAGCGGGCCGCGCGCTGGGCAGCTAGGAGCTTGGTCTGCATCCCCCCTGTCCCCACGGAGCTGCCCGGTCCGCCTGCAGAAGCCAGCAGGTCCGGATCCCCGGCCTCCCCCTCCTGAATCAAACTCGCATGGGGATCGATTCCAGGATCGACCTCGAACAGCCCCTCGGAATCGGTCAAGATGGTTAAAAAATCCGCCTCCACCAAGTTAGCCACCAAAGCCGCCAGGGTGTCGTTGTCTCCGAACCGGATCTCCTCAGTGACCACCGTGTCGTTCTCGTTCACAATGGGAATCGCCTCCAACGCGATAAGGCCGCGCAAGGTATTGCGGGCATTCAGGTAGCGCTTACGATCGGCCAAATCATCGTGGGTTAGCAAGACCTGGGCACTTAGCAGGCCGTGGGCATTGAACCGATGCTCGTAGGCCTCCACTAACCCACTCTGCCCCACGGCCGCGGCAGCCTGTAGCTCGTGGATGGCTACCGGACGATGGATCCAGCCCAACCGCCCCATACCGGCCGCTACCGCACCCGAGCTCACCAAAATGGACTCGATCCCCTGTCCAGCCAGCGCGGCGAGCTGGGCGACCCAGTCACCGATCGCCTCCAAGGCAAGCCCCCCTCCGGTCCGGGTCAGCAGTGTGCTGCCCACCTTAACCACCCAGCGCCGGGCGTGGCGCTGCTCCTCACTGCGGCTCCGGCTCACGTTCCAGCTCGCTCATGATGTCCTGAGCCAGGCGCTCTAGGCCGATCCCGGCCTGGGCCGAAATGCCGTACACAGCGTCTTCCCAGTCCAACTCCTCGGCCAGCAGATCCAGCCACTCCCGCCGCTCCGATTCGGGAATTCGGTCCATCTTGGAGGCAACCAGCCACCGGCGCCGACCCCATAAATCAGGGTCGTAGCGGGCCAGCTCGGCCTCCACCGTGCGCACATTCGCCACCGGGTCCGAGCCATCCGGCGGCGTAAGGTCTACCAAGTGCAAGAGCAGATGATTACGCGCGAGCTGGCGTAGAAAGCGAGCTCCGAGACCAGCCCCCTCCGCGGCCCCCTCGATCAATCCCGGGATCTCAGTTATCACAAAGCTCCGCGCGGGATCAACGGACACAACCCCCAGAATGGGCTGGAGCGTTGTAAAGGGGTAATCAGCCACCCGGGGTCGCGCAGCAGAAAGGGCGCGCACCAGCGAGGACTTGCCCGCGTTGGGCAACCCCACCAAGCCAACGTGGGCCAGGAGGCGCAGCTCCAGGCGCAGGGCCCGACTTTCTCCCGGCACTCCATTAGTTTGCTGACGCGGGGCCCGATTCGTGCTGCTCTTGAAACGGGCATTGCCTAACCCTCCCCGACCTCCCCGGGCTACCACCAGTTGTTGTCCGGGCTCGGTAATATCCCCCATCAGCTCGCCGGTCTCCTCATTGAAGACCTGGGTCCCAATGGGGACCGGGATCTTGCAAGGGGCCCCGGAGTGGCCGGTGCGCTGCTGCCCCCTTCCGTCCCCGCCAAACTCCGCCTGATAGTGCGGGCGATAGTGGAAATCCACCAGAGTGGCCAGGGAGCCATCCCCAACAAGGATCCCATCCCCGCCCCGGCCACCATCTCCGCCATCGGGCCCCCCCTGTGGTACATATTTTTCCCGGCGGAAATGCACAACACCGTTGCCACCGCACCCGGCCCGGACGCGGATGTGGGCTTCGTCAACGAAACGCAACGTACGAGCTCCCTGAAGGCAGGCTTAACAGGCCGTTGAAAAACCTTTTCAACGGCCGGCTTTCACCGCTGAAAGCGGCGAAAAGGGGCAAAGCATTTTCCTGGAAAACCCGGAAAAGCAACCGGTTGGCTATTTTTCTAGACAAGCGGAGCCGACCGGCTCCGCTTCGACCAGGGCGATGAAAAGGGGTTTTCATCGCCCTGGTAAGGCTTAGAAGATATTGACAAATAGCATAACTGGTTGAAGTTAAATAATAATTCTGAAATCGGCCAAGGCCATCCTGTTCAATTGGTTCTCTTGCATTATCAGCCAGTTACCCACAATGAAGAGTCGAATTTGTAAACACCCTCTTAGCCCCAACGGCAATGACCCCGCAGCCGAGGCGACCTAAGGCTGATCCTCGGGGCGGGGCCAGGAGATGGGCCAAGGCAGGGCGATGGTTAGCCGCTAACGATACTCACATACTTGCGTTGCTTGCGTCCCTTGCGCTCGAAGACCACCTGCCCATCGGCCTTTGCAAACAGGGTGTCATCGCCGCCTCGGCCAACGTTGGAGCCCGGATGGAAACGAGTTCCGCGCTGACGAACCAGGATGTTTCCAGCGCGGACCCGCTCTCCCCCGAAGTGCTTCACGCCGAGGCGCTTGGATTGGGAGTCACGCCCGTTTCGAGTGCTTCCGGCTGCTTTCTTGTGTGCCATGGGGAGCCTCTCCGTTGCTACTTTCCCATTAACCGCCCCCAGGCCAGGCGCGGCCTAAGTCTGGATCCCGGTGACCTCCAGCTCGGTATAGGGCTGACGGTGCCCCTGACGCCGAGTATAGCCCTTACGCCGCTTCTTCTTGAAGATCCGAAGCTTCGGGCCGCGCCCATGCCCCTTAATGGTCGCCTCCACGGTGCTGCCCTCTACAGTGGGCCGGCCTATTTGAACATCCTGGCCCTCGCCGATCATCAGGACACGGTCAATGATCACGCGGCTGCCAGGCTCGCCCTCGAGCCGTTCCACTCGCAGGGCATCGCCTTCGCGTACCTTGTATTGCTTCCCCCCCGTCTCGATGACCGCGAACATGCGCCGCTCCGATCCTTGATTGTGTCGGAAAGTCGGCGAATTGTAAGGTATCCTGACTGACCCGTAAAGCACGCCGGACGGGTTATACCAACGGCTTTAGCAGGGTGATGAAAAACCCCTCACTCCCACGATGAATAGTGGGCCGTAAGGAATTACTCGCACCACATGTAGTATATGATCGGACTTTTTCATCATCCTGTTAGAGATTGACTTGTGGCGAGCGAGGGTGCCCTTGGAGGCATGGGGTGGGATTTGCCGTGATCGAGGTAACGGAGCGAAGCCCCTCTCCAATCGGGTTTTCGAACGTTACCAGGCCATCCTCGAGGCCGGCTGTGCAGCCTGGAACAGCCTGATGGCGTGTCCCGATACGGTTCGTTCCATCGCCGACCGTGAGTGGGCAGCAATCGGTCAATCTCCGTAGCCGTTGGTATTAGAGTAGTCATCCCACCTAGACAGGCCGGGTAGAGGCCTCAGGCCAGCTAGGCAGATCCCCCCAATAGACCAGCTCGGCCGGGCCGGTCATGTGTACCGGCTCACCCAGGCCGGCCCAACGGACAGAAAGCGTCCCCCCATCAAGGATGACCGTCGCCGTTTCCGCGCTGCGTTCCCAGAGCCGAGCGGCGACCTGAGCAGCGCAAGCCCCCGTACCGCAGGCGGGGGTTATGCCAACGCCTCGCTCCCAAACCCGAACCCGAAGGCGATCTGTGGCCTCCACCTGGACAAACTCAACATTGGTCCGATAAGGGAAAAGGCCATGATGCTCCAGGCAGGACCCCAGAGACGCCACGGGAGCCTCCTCGGCCACAGGAACCTCAATGACGCAGTGGGGATTGCCCATTGAAACGACCGTTATCGGCCAATCATCCCCTTCTACCGTCACCGGCCGGCGGATCCATTCTCCCGCCTCGGACAGCGGGATCGCCTCTCCCTCCAGCTGAGGGATCCCCATATCGACGCCAATCCGCTCTTTGGATTCCAGCACCGTCCGAACAACGCCCCCCCTACCAGTCAGGGTCAGGACGCTTTTGTCGGAAAGGCCCATCTCGCGGATAAAGAGAGCGAGACACCGCACGCCATTGCCGCAGTGAGCCGCCTCACCGCCGTCGGCGTTGTAGATGCGATAGGTGAAATCGGCCCCTCTCCCCTGATGGGATTCCACGATCAACACCTGATCGCAGCCCACCCCCAACCGCCGATCGGCCAGGAATCGGATCCGCTCGGGGGTAAGGACCGGAGCCTGGTGGCGCCCGTCGAAGACCACAAAATCATTGCCCAGGGCCTGCATCTTGGCGAAGGCGAGGGGAGGCACTAGAACCCGCTTCCGTCCGGGATAGTCTCACCGGCCATGAGCTCACTGAGGGGCTCACGCTGGCGGATCACTTGGTAACGATCCCCGGAGACCAGCACCTCCGGTGCACGCGGCCGGGAGTTGTAATTCGAAGCCATGGTGGCCCCATAGGCCCCAGCGCTCATTACGGCAAGCCGGTCCCCAGACCTAAGCGGGGGCAGCCGACGGTCCCGACCCAGGAAATCCCCACTCTCGCAGACCGGGCCTACCACATCCACCCTCTGCGCTCCCGTGCGAG
>CAYVMM010000125.1:0-4465 GCA_964452535.1 uncultured Gammaproteobacteria bacterium
CGCGCGCCTCCACCACAGGCGCCGGCCTCAAGTTGCCGGAACGCTTTTTCGAGCAATTCCGCGGATGGCCACGTATCCGCATCCACGAACAGCAACCACTCGCCGGATGCCGCTCTCGCCCCGGCGTTACGCGCCCGACTGATCTGCCGGAACGGCTCGTACACCACCCGCGCACCGTGCTCGTACGCGACCGTCGCCGTTCCGTCCGTCGAGGCGTTATTGACCACCACGATCTCGTAATCGGCCCCGAACTGTGCGAGTCCGGTATGGAGGTTGCCGAGCGTCGCTGGGAGCTCTTCGGCCTCGTTATACGCCGGTACGACTACACTCAACTGCGTCATCGGCCCACCCGCATTTGGACTAACCTGCCGGGCATCAGGCCGCTTGCGACTACCGAGCGCGTGTCGGCAACAATCACTCCGCTAAACCAGCCGTCGCGGCGACGCGAAGCCGTTCGAAGAATGGCGGCAACAACCGTGGCTCCCGCATCACTCGGCATTACTATCACGATTAGCATCGATTGGGGCTCCCTGGCAGGCGTAATACCCCCGCGATTCCCGCGGCAAGCGCCTCGAGCGCGACTTGACTGAGCGAATTGGGCAATCGGATTAAGAAGGCTCCCATGGGCGCCCTCAGATCCCGACCGGCATGCCGCCAGAAACCGAGAGGCCCTCTTGGTGGTGCTGCGTAAGCTCTTCCTGCTGCTGCCGTGTTGCGCGACATTTCCTGGACTCGAACTTGTCCCGTTCCACCCTTCTGCGCTGCCTGAAGCGCAATGGGGCCTATTCCTGCTACTGATTGCGCTCTTGACGCCGTTTGCGCTCGACGCCGAGGACGACTAGGGCGATGACAACCCAAAGGGGCCAAAGGAAGGGGACTGCTGCCGTGAGCAGGCCCAAAGCGACAACGCCGATGAGCCAAGGCAGGGCGTCGGTCCATTTGGTGTTGTAGAGATCCATGGGGCAATTCCTTGTTTCGGTGCGGCCTATTGAGCGTTTTGCTCATACCCCTAGCAGTGCTTACGGTTTTTCAGATGATGTTTCCAGAACCGGCGCTGATCGGATCCGAGTGCTCGCAGCGAGCTCAAGGCAGCAATCTCGGTCTTCCCGGCCCAAAGAGCGGCGTCGATACTGAGGGCTAGTATTCAACCATGGTTAGGAGTGCCATTCTATTATAGTTGAACTGTGATTTAAAAATAGCCCCCCGATCTTTGGCTAAAGCCTCCGGCTAGGTGGCCGGGACAGCAGGAAGAGTCGCGCCTGGCGCAACAAAAGGCCTTAGCTACGTCTGGGCTAGGGCGACATGGACAGGCAAGAAGCTAGAGACGTGAGGCATTCCGTTTCTGTGGGCAGTAGGCGTAGGATAAGCCATGTGACCCCCGTTCCCCAGCTTAGGCAGCCCAAGTCAGTTCCTCCCAAAAATATACCTACTCACTCAACCTTTTGATCTTGCTCATATTGCTTTAACTGCTTGGGCGTTTCCGCTCCGACCCTATCGGCCTTTTGGTAGCGCTTAATGCTCTCAAAGCCAGCCTCATTCGCTCTGTGCTCAACTACCCACTGTTGCAAAAAAGAGCCAACGAAAAGGGCACCAAAAGCGTAACCAATCCAACGCCATTGACGGCGCCGAACAGCAATGATGGCACAGGCAACTGTGCCGATAAAGGTCAGTAGAGGGATCACCTCTGTCATTCCCACTAGCCTAGGCCTCCTTAGCCATCCAAATTACCCAGCCAATGATTTCTGCATTGACGGTTAACTCTTCAGCTGATAAGCGAGCCTGAGGAAACCCCCTAAGCTTCGCCTTAAACTTCGGTGATCGTATTGCGCTTGCCTTTTGATTCCATCAGCGGAGCATTATAACCCCTTAATTGTGCGAACGCGTATCCTACTTCTCGCCAGTGGTCTCGATCTTCGGGGGTAAGCTGTTCAGCTAGCCGGTTGTAATCTTCTTCCCGTTTCATCTGTCCTTCCCCAGTAGCTAGCCAGCGCGCATCAACCTCAAGCAAGTCAGCCACTAGGAAAAGGTGATCAGGCCTAGGGAAGCGTGTTTCCCCGCTAAACCATTTGTATACGGATTGATGCGACAAACCTGGGATTTGGCGAGATAATGTCGCTATATCCCACCCGCGTTCGTCGAGTGCTTTCCTAAGGCGATCCTGAATCGTACTGAAATCCTCAACCATACCCTCTAAGATACGCCCATTCTGGGATCCCATAGTTGACTCCCTTTTATTAATCATAGTTGAATTGGCGTCGCTATGCAGGACCCGCCGCAGGTGCTCGCTCATCAGTGGTAGCTATTCCCGTTCGGAATTCGATGCGGCCCAACTATTTGAATGGATCGGTGAGGTCCTGACTAAGAGGGGAAAGGGGGTGGCTCAGTTTTCGGGCCGCTGTCTGTTCGGGCCGCTGTCTGGAGGCTGCCTTTTCAATACGGTGCCGACACAAGTGGTCGCGCTCAGATGGCTACCGGTGCGTGTATTCGGTTCCCATGGCGACCCGAGCCCCACCAGTGGAGCGGTGTGGTACTTCGGGTGAATCTACCGCCGCGCCCATCGGGAAACTGGCAGACTCCATTTAGTGCGTCGAAAAGCCCAAAAAGCGATCCCCCTGACCGGAGCCGGGAGATCGCCGAATCTCCTAGGCGGCATCGGAGTGCATCAGGGGCTTATCGATTACCCTGAGCTGCTTGGATTCGGCTTTGAATGGCTTTACGCAGCTCGGGGTCCTGGTGCACTTGCTTGGATACCTGCTTGTACTTCTTGAGGGAAAGCCCTTGGTTCTTGACGGCCTGACGCATTTCCTGGACTGCTTGCTGCTTGAGCTCCCGTTTCTTCTTGGCGTTTCCCCCCCTCTGGATTTCCTTCTGATACTGCTGTTTGATCCGGTTGATCTCAATCCGAGCATTGGCGAATTGATCAAGCGTTTCTTCCTTGAACTGTTGGCCCTGCGAGCTCTGCTTGTCCCGGGGACTCTGTGGCGCGGCTTGGACCGTAGGCAGGAAAAAGATGGCCAAAGTGAGCGTACTCATGAATGCCGCTAGAACTGGTCGCATAATACATCTTCCTTAATGCTTGATTTTAAATAGGATTTCCCCTTCAGCATCAAGGGGGGAAACTCGGTTGTCGGTAAGGCAATGCTGACGGAGGCAGGTTCCTGGGCCTGTTATTTGAGTGCCCCAAATGGGCGGAATCACTGGACCATCTCCAACTCGGCTGGTCGAACCGCTGGAAATGGGGGCAACGCTGGCGATTGCGTTTAATTGTAGACACGAGAATCGCACGAGAATCCCCTTTGGAACTTTCTAATCAGTAGGGTAGGGCGGTTAGATGTAGGGCCAAACCGGCTATCACCAGCCAGCTGGCGAAGGTAGGGTGTACCTCTTGAAACTTGAAGTCTTCGATGCCTGCTTCTTTGCAGGTACTGCCGGTATGGCGGGGAAAACCTGCCGAATTCAGAAGGTTTAAGCCTGTTAGGTCAGATTTAAGGCATTGCGGAGACCATCAAGGATAAACTGGACGGCAATAGCGGCCAGGAGAAGCCCAAGCAGGCGGTCAATTACATTGGTTCCTGTCTCTCCGAAGGCCCGGAGGAACCAAGTAGTAATCAACAGTAATACCAAAGTCAAGGCAAGAACCAACAGGATGATCCCCACCTGGATCAGTTGGATCTGCCAGCCTCCTCCTTCGGAAGCCATGAGCAAGACGGTCGTGATAGCTCCTGGGCCAGCGATGAGGGGAAAGGCAAGGGGGAAGATTGAGATATCCTGGCGCTCACGAGCTTCCGCTTGCTCACTAGTTGTGGCGCCGCGCAGCCCAGATTGGCGAGCGAAAACCATGTCGATGGCAATTAAGAATAGTAGGATCCCCCCCGCCACCTGGAAAGCAGGAATCTCAATCTTGAGAGCCTTCAACAAGGCGTTGCCGGTCGCGAAGAAGATCAGCAAAATGGCTGTGGATAGCGCGATCCCTTTGAATGCCAAATGCCGTCGTTCTGACTCTGTGCACCTTGGGGTTAAAGCCGCGAATAAGGGAGCATTGCCTAGAGGGTCTACCACGACGAAAAGTACAACGAACGTATTAAGGAGAAAATCCATGATCCCTTTAACCCGAATTTCGCACCCAGAGGCTGAAGGCGGCCAGAAACCGCATCAAGCGGTAGTTCTTTGCGGTTTCGTACGAGAGCCATAGTTAGGACAGTAGGCCTTCGGAAAAGATCCTGGGCGATGTCCTATAAAGCCTTGATTTGTTTGTCAGATCGTCCAAGATCCGAACCTGGGATGCGCTGATTAAAACTTAGAAGCTCAGGCCTTCGTCGTCCGGGGAATTGCTCTCCGTTCCGGATTTGTCCGAGGCCCGTTCGCCGCCTTCTCCCTCCTGAGATGGCGTTTCCGGCATGAGCTGTTGAACCGCCTGCTCGGCCCGCTGGATCCGGTCCAAAC
The DNA here is from genome assembly GCA_964452535.1 of uncultured Gammaproteobacteria bacterium. GTDB lineage: Bacteria > Pseudomonadota > Gammaproteobacteria > Thiohalorhabdales > Thiohalorhabdaceae > Thiohalorhabdus. The sequence goes on from CAYVMM010000125.1 coordinate 4,444, forward strand.
AGACTTGGTACGCCTTGGTTGC
>CAYVMM010000126.1:0-4459 GCA_964452535.1 uncultured Gammaproteobacteria bacterium
TGCAGGGAGGGACGAATGCCCATCAGGGCCACTCGTCCTCGGGTCACTTGCAGGCGGGCGAGGCGCACGAGGAGCCGAAGGGCTCCCCGGGGCCCGAGTCGTCCCCCCAGATCCGCGATGGCCTGGTTGAGGTCCGGTAGCAAAACGATCATGCCGGCGGGGGCACCGTCCATTTCCGCGATCTGAACCCAGCTACGGGGCATCAGAAAACGGAAGATTGCCCCCAGCTGGGCGAATTCGGCCTCCGTGAAGGGTACGAATCCCCAGTTTCCCGCCCATGCCTCGTTGAACAGGGATCGTAAGGTGGCGATCTCCTGCCCCATACGCCGGCGCCGCAAGGGGCGAATCGTTAACTGTTGGGTGAATCGGTCCCGGAGCCTTTCCATGGCCTGTGTGGGGGCAAAGTCTGCCGGCAAACGGTAGGCCAGCAGATCCTTAGCGGGATGGTAGCCAAGAGCCGTCAGGTGATTCTGGTAATAGGGCCGATGGTGGCCCATCAGAAGCCGTGGGGGATCCTCAAAGCCTGCCACAAGCAGGCCGCATTCATCGTTGATGGACAGGCTAAAGGGACCCCGCACTCGCGCCATCCCCTGAGACTTGAGCCATTGCTCGGCGGTTTGCAGGAGGGCCCGAAATACCGCACTGTCATCGATCCCATCCAGCATGCCGAAGAAGCCGCAAGCGTCTTTGTGCCATTGTTGATGCAAGGCGTCCACTTGCGCGCTGATGCGCCCCGCCAGCTCCCCTTTGTGCCAGGCGGTCCAGAATCGCGCTTCGGCATGTGCGAAGAAGGGGTTGCGGCGGGGAGAAAGATGCGCCCGACGCTCAGCGCGAAGGGGAGGGATCCAGGCCGGGTCCGTGGTGAAGACCTGCTCGGGGACCTCTAGGAAGTGCTCAAGGTCGCTGCGGTTCTCGACCGGACGGATCGCTACCCTATTCCCCTCGGATGGGCAGGCGTCCGAGGAGGACTGAATCAGATCTCCTCCTGGCTCAGGAGCTGGCGGTATTGTGCCTCCCAGGCTCGCTGGTTGCGCCGGGCGTCCCGAACGTAGGCGGTACGACACATAAGGGCGAGCATCCCTTTCAGGGTCCAGCGTCCCAGCAGGCGCAAGGGACGCTCGAAGTCGATGAACAGCACAACCCGCTCCTCTGGGGTCTGGTTCCAGACCTCATGGGGATAGGTATCGTCGAAGAACAGGAGCTCGCCTTCCTGCCAGGTACAGCGCACATGGTCCACCTCGATCACGCAACGCTGCCTCTCATGCGGCACCTTAAGGGCCAGGTGGCAGCGCACCAAGCCTTTGGTTACGCCGCGATGGCGAGGGATGTGCTTGCCCGGTGCCAAGATGGAGAAGAAGGCCGTGGTCAGTCTGGGGATTTGCTGTAGGGCCTCCATCGTCCGAGGACAGAGCTCATCGCCTAAGGCTGTACGCTCTCCGAAGCCATAGAGGACAAAGGTCTTCCACTGAGCATCAGGAGAGATCCGATATTGATCCGGACTGATGTCCTGGAAACTAGGAAGGGCATCCCGGTGGTCGAGAAGGCGGTCGAGCTCCCGGCGGATCTCGGGCCAGCGTTCCTGGAATTTCGGGGCCCAGGGGAAGAGAGCGGTCTCCAGGACAGGGTGATCGGGAATCCGAGATTGATGGGACAAGAGCCGGTCGAAACCGCCTCGGAGTAGCTGTTTCCCAACTTTTTTGACCCACCGGCGACGCAGGCCAGAGGGTGGTTCAAGGGAGCGGGTTGATCCGGAGTCCTCCCCGGTTGGCATTGGCTTCTTCCCAGAGTTCTCATTACTAATTGATCATTTGGGTTTCGTATTCATACAAGAAGAATAGCTTTCCTTGAATTCAGGCTCAAGACTCGTTCTGACTCTCCCTTTTTGGAGTTGATCCACATCCTTCGGAATCGCAGGATATCTACAAGGAACAGGTTCAAAAGAGCGTTTCCAGGGGGCAAAAGCGGAGATCTCCCCTGAACCCGAAGGAGGCCCGCCGTGCGGCGTGATTTGGCCAAGAGCTTCCTCTATGACATGGCCCTGGCTCGCGAGTTCGAGCAGCGGGCGGCTGAGCAATACACTGAGGGCAAAATCGGCGGTTTTCTACACCTGTATCCCGGGGAGGAGGCCGTGGCGGTTGGCTCCTTGCGGGCCGCTGATCCCGGCGACTATGTCGTTACCACTTACCGTGAGCATGTTCACGCCCTGGTTCGGGGGATCCCGCCGGAGAGGGTGATGGCCGAGCTGTTTGGCCGCCGTGGTGGCTGTTCCGGAGGCTTTGGGGGGTCCATGCATTTGTTCGATGCTGAGCGGCGGTTCCTGGGCGGCTATGCCATCGTGGGTGAGACCTTTCCAGTGGCTGCCGGCACCGCTTACTGGCTCCGTTTGAACGGCGACCCCGACGTAGTCCTTTGCTACTTTGGTGATGGCGCAGTGAACCAGGGCACCTTCCATGAGACCTTGAATATGGTTGCCCTGTGGGACCTGCCGGTGGTGTTCTTGTGTGAGAACAACCACTACCAGATCGGGACCGAAATCCACCGGCATTCGGCTGTGCCTGAGGTCCACAAACGGGCTTGTGGCTACGGCATCGAGGCGAAGCGGGTGGACGGTATGGATGTCTTGGCAGTATTCGAAGCAACCCGGCATGCCCTTCGCCATGTCCGCGAGGGCAACGGGCCCTATCTGCTTGAGTGCGAGACCTACCGCTACCGCGGTCACTCTATGGCGGATCCCGGGGCCTATCGCTCGGCCCTGGAGGTCAGCGAGCTGCGTGCCCGCGATCCCCTGCTTAGCTTCCGTAAGGGGGCTATGGAGGGAGGATGGCTGGACGAGGAAACGGCCGGGCGATTGGAAGAGCAAGCTCGGGAGGCCGTGGATGCGGCTGTAGCGTTTGCCGAAAACAGCCCGGTTCCCACTGAGCTTTGGGCCGATGTCTATAGCGAGCCGATCAACCTGTATCGGGGATGGCCATGACCGAGCGCAAGGAGGACAACACCAACGCCGGCCTGCTAGCCCCTGTTGAGCCAGCGGAGGAGCTGATGGCCTGGCAAGCCCTGAACCTGGCTTTGGATCGGGCCCTGGCTGCCGATGACGCTGTCTTCATCCTGGGTGAGGATGTGGGCCTGTTCGGGGGCAACTATCGCGTAACTCAAGGGCTTTATGCCAAGTATGGCGAATGGCGGGTCCGCGATGCCCCCATCAGCGAGAACAGCTTCACCGGGCTGGGAGTGGGGGCGGCCATGGTCGGGGGTAGGCCCGTGATCGAGATCATGACCATCAATTTTGCCTTGCTGGCCTTAGACGCCCTCATCAATCTGGCTGCCAAGATGCGCTACATGTCCGGGGGACAGCTCAGTGTGCCGCTGGTGGTGCGTATGCCCGGGGGCGTGGCCCATCAGCTCGCCGCTCAGCATTCCCAGCGTTTGGAGCACACCTTAATGAATGTTCCCGGCTTGCGGGTGATTACCCCCGCCACCGTGCAAGACCACTACGGGCAGCTCACCCAGGCCGTTCTCGCCGATGACCCTATCGTGCTCCTGGAGCATGAGCTGCTGTATTTCCACAAAGGGCCCTTCGCCGATGGGACTGAACTCCCCTCCCTGCATGCTGCTGCAGTGCGCCGGGAAGGGACTGACTTCACCCTGATTGCTTATTCCCGCATGGCAGAGGTGGCCTGGGAGGCCGCTGAGATGTTGGCGGAGGAAGGCATCGACTGCGAGGTCATCGATCTGCGCAGCCTTCGGCCCCTTGACCTGGAGACCCTGCGGGGCTCGGTAGCCAAGACCCATCGCGCCCTGGTAATCGAGGAAGACTGCCGTTTTGCCGGTGCGGGGGGCGAGATCGCCGCGGCCCTCAACGAGGTTGCCTTCTTCGAGCTAGAGGCCCCGGTGGCCCGGGTGGCCGGGGCGGATGTCCCCACTCCCTATAACGCCGAGCTGGAGGCGGCTTCTATTCCCAGGGCCGCGGATGTTGCGAAAGCGGTACGAGAATGGTCGGTATCTTGAAGGCAATTGAGCGAGGGAGAGGCCATGGATACACCCAGGACAAGACAGCGCTGATCGGCGCAGTCCATCGACGAGAGTCAGAGGCTTCTCCCGCCCTCCAGACCGGGGGTCTCGGTGCCCCCTCCCTTAGCGGCTCACGAACAGGAGCAAGGCAAGGGCCGCCAGGATCACTAGGAAAGCAGTGCCGCTGGTAGCCCAGCTCCACTGATCTGCAGCAGTGAGGCGGGCGCGGATAGGGATCCAGAGCTTACGAATCACGAGCTTGCCCAACCAGTTTCTTGGCTCCCAAAACTGGATCCAACGCGGCCCTAATCGCTGCCAGCAGCTCAGGAAAGCCCGTGCCGCGCGCTCGGCGGCCATATAGACATCGCTAGCGGGGGCTACCGTGGGGAGTGGATGGCCCCAAAGGCGAGCGGCTCCTGCTGCCACCAATGCAGCGGTCGCTGCCAATAGG
>CAYVMM010000127.1:0-4449 GCA_964452535.1 uncultured Gammaproteobacteria bacterium
CACCGTACGGGCCACCAAGCGACCAGGCATCTGATGCACCAGCTTCTTGCGGGCAGCCATCAGGCCCAAGAACGGTCCGCCACTGGACATGGGAATACCAAGGGGCTGGCCCTCGCCCACGACAATGTCGGCCCCCCACTCTCCCGGTGGGGTAAGGAGACTGAGAGCCACCGGGTTGATCGAGGCGATTACCAGCGCTCCGCGCTCGCTGGCCTTGGCGGCGAGTGTCGCCTCGTCCTCTAGGCAGCCGAAGAAGTTGGGCTGAGGCACCACCAGGGCAGCGAAAGGCCCTTCCACGGCATCCAAAGCCGCCGGATCGACCGTGCCGGTAGTCGAGGCAAAAGGCAGGGTCTCGAGCACAATGCCTTGGGCGCCACAGAAGCTAGTGGCCACCCGGCGATAAAAGGGATGCACGGATTCCGGGATCAGGATCCGATCACTCTTGCCCTTATGGGCGCGCACTGCCATCAGGATGGCTTCGGCAAGCGCCGTGCCGCCATCATAAAGGCTGGCATTAGCGACCTTCATGCCGGTGAGCGCGGCGATCATGCTCTGGAATTCGTAGATGGTTTGGAGGGTGCCCTGACTGGCTTCCGGTTGGTAAGGCGTATAAGCGGAATAGAATTCCCCCCGGGTAGCTAAATCCCAGACGGCGGCTGGCACATGGTGCTCGTACACCCCCGCGCCGACGAAGGTGCGCAGGCCCTGCTCATCCTGGCCCGCACGCTCCCGCATCAGGCGCATGAGTTCCATCTCGTTGAGCCCTTCGGGCAGCGCCAGCGGCTGGGTCCGAAGGGAGGGAGGAATATCGGCGAACAGATCCTCGATCCCCGAGATCCCAATAGTGTCGAGCATCTCTCGAACATCCGCCTCCGTGTGCGGAATGAAGGGCATGGCCTACTCCTCGGATTCACAGATCGCTTGATAGGCGTCGGGGCCCATCAAGGCGTCCAGCTCCCCTTCGTCATTGGGCTTCATCTGGAAGATCCAGCCGCTGTCGAATGGTTCCTCATTGACCTTTTCGGGGTTTTCTTCCAGATCCTCGTTGACAGCGATGATCTCCCCGGAGATGGGGGCGTAGATATCGGCAGCCGCCTTAACCGATTCCACCACCGCCACCTCATTGCCGCCGTTCACGATGGTGCCAGTCTCCGGCAGCTCCACGAACACCACATCGGAAAGCAAATCCTGAGCGTAATCGGTGATCCCAACGGAGACGGTGCCGTCGTTCTCTTTCTTCAGCCACTCGTGGCTCTCGGTGTAGAGCCGGTCACCCCGTACCTCCATGGCGCTTCCTCCTCGGAAGTCATCAACGGTTCAAGCCCTAGGTAGGGCGTTGCAATGGCCTTTATAAGGGGCCGAATTTCAGGGATGGGATGGGGCTAGTAGAGCGCCTCGCCCTCTTTAACAAAAGGTGCCTTCACCAAGCGAACTGGTTGCTCCTTTCCGCGCATAATTACCTTGGCCTCGGCCCCTGGCTGCGCTGTATCGGCCGGTACCCGGGCAAAGGCAATCCCCCTTTGCAAGGTGGGGGAGAAGGTGCCGCTGGTGATTTCACCGCTGGCCTCGCGATCGGGAAAGCGCACCTCCTGATGTCTGCGCAGGACCCCCTTGTCCTCCAGCAGCAGGCCGATGAGCTTGCGTTGTGGGCCTTCGGCCCGTTGGCGCTCCAAGGCCTCGCGTCCAATGAACTCGCGGTCGGCGGGCTCCCAGGCCACCGTCCAAGCCAAGCCCGACTCAAGAGGGGAAGTTGCTTCGTCCATATCGTTGCCGAAGAGATTCAGGCCCGCTTCTAGGCGCAAAGTATCTCGGGCCCCTAGCCCGCACGGCCGAGCCCCGGCCTCGACCACAGCTTGCCATAAGGACTTGGCCGATTCGTTCGGCAAGGCCAGCTCAAAGCCGCGCTCGCCAGTATAGCCTGTCTTGCTGATGAACAGCTCGCCCAGCTCGTTATTTGTTACCGCAGCTTGGAACCCTTTGAGGGTCTCGGCGGTTCCTGCCGCCGGCTCTCCCAGGAGGGGGGGCAGTAGCATCTCGGCGCGGGGGCCCTGGACGGCGAGTAGGGCCAAATCGGGGCGCTTGATGATTGCCACCCCGGAAAAGCGCTCTTCGCTTCGGGCCTGCATCCAGCTCGTATCGCTCTCGCGGCGGCTGGAATTAACGACCATGCGGTACCAATCATCGCGCATGCGGTACACAATCAGATCGTCGATTACCCCCCCCTGAGGATTGCACATGCAGGTATAAAGGGCCCCTCCTGGCTGGCTATCGAGCTTGGCCACATCATTGGCCAGCAACCAACGCAGGAAAGATCGGACCTCGCTTCCGGTCAGATCTACCACCAGCATATGAGAGATATCAAAGATGCCGCAGTCTTGACGCACCGCATGGTGCTCCTCAACTTGGGAGCCGTAGTGCAAAGGCATATCCCAATCGCCAAAGGGCACCATCTTGGCCCCGGCATTCACGTGCACCTCGTAAAGGGGGGTTTTCAGGCCCATGGGAGCCCTTTCTCCTTGTATAGGCAGGCGGGGACGTCAGCCGAGCGGTTTGTCAGCCTTGTTCTTCCTCGGCATGGTAGGAGCTGCGAACCAACGGTCCCGCCTTGATCCAAGTGAATCCCAGATCCCGTCCGGCCTGTTCAAGGGCGGCGAAGCGATCGGGATGGATGTATTCCTGTACGGGCAGCTTGTCCCGAGCAGGCCGAAGATATTGGCCTAGGGCGAGGCGGGTCACCCCAACCGAGCGGAGGTCGCGCATAACAGCAAGTACCTCCTCTTCCCTTTCCCCCAAGCCCAGCATGAGGCTCGATTTGGCTTCCACGCGGGGGATCTGAGCCGCGCGCCTTAGCAGCTCTAGCGAATGGGGATAATTGGACCCCGGGCGAACCGGCTTGTACAGGCGGGGAACCGTCTCGACATTGTGCCCCCAAACCAGCGGCGCAGTGGGTGCGATCCAATCTACGGCAGCGTCCATCGTTTTTCGGAAGTCGGGGGTTAGCAGTTCGACCCCCATACCGGGCTGACGCGCACGCAAGGCCCGGACGGTAGCAGCGAACAAACCGGAACCGCCGTCAGGCAAATCGTCGCGATTCACGGAGGTTAGAACCACATAGGACAGCCCCATCTCTTGAGCGGCATCGGCCACCTTTTCGGCTTCCGTATAGTCAGCGGGTGTACCGGGTTTGCCAGTCTTGACCGAGCAAAACCCGCAGGCGCGGGTGCAGAGATCGCCCAGGATCATGAACGTGGCCGTACCACGGCTCCAGCATTCGCCGCGATTGGGGCAATTGCCTTCCTCGCAGATGGTGACCAGCCGACGCTCATGAACTGCACGGGCAGTCCGACCGTATTGGCTATTCCGGGCATCCCCCAGCCCGTAGCGGATCCATGTGGGCATGCGCTCGGCATTGGGAGGGGGATGGAATTTGAGTGGCTGGTGAGCCATAGGGCCCTCTCTTGCGTTCCTGATGCTATTATCCCCCCGAGCGCTGGAAGCTTACCATAGCATCGCCGCTGTCTTTCGCCAATCATTACGCGGAGGGCGCCTGCGTGGAAGTGACCGCAGCTCCATGGAGCTGCCCCTTCCCCGTTGGTTACCTTCAATGCTCCCCCTATACTACGCCTATGGGCAAGATCTCGACCGGATCGCAAACTCGACCGACCTTCCTGGATCTGCGCCGGATCCATTTCCCGGTAGGGGCCGTAGCTTCCATCCTGCATCGGCTAACGGGTGTCGTTTTGCTTTTGGTTGTACCTGCTGCGCTGGGACTAGTGGCCTATAGCAGCAGCTCCCCTGCGCATTTCCATCAGGTGGCTCAGTTGCTGGATGGGCCCTTGGCCACCCTGGGGCTGGCCCTGATCCTGGCTGCGGTTCTCCATCATCTCTTCGCCGGTTTGCGGATCCTATTAATGGAAGCAGGCATAGGAGGGCAGTTGCCCTTTGCCCGAAGGACTGCCTGGGCTGCCCTGATCCTTGCGGCCTTGGGTGGACTTGGGGTCCTAGTAGGGCTTTAGCAGACCATGGGGCGTGATCGGGGAGCCTCCCGAATGGGACTAGGGGCATGGTGGTGGCAGCGTCTAACGGCTGTTTACCTGGCCCTATTCCTCGTTTTGGCTCTGGGCTGGCTAGTGGGGAATCCCCCACTAGACTACGCCCAATGGCGGGAGTGGCTGGGCTTGTATCCGGTTCGCGTGGCGTTGGCCTTGTTTGTGCTCGCTGTGGGGGTGCACGGCTATATCGGGATGCGTGATGTGATGATGGACTATGTGCCAGAAGGTCCTCTGCGTGTTGGCGCTCTGGGCCTGGGGACGCTTCTCGTTGGGTTCTTTATGGTCTGGGGGATCCTTTGGCTCGTCGAGCTCTAGGAAAAACGACGTGACAGGGCCTGCCGACGGCAGCGGCGCGCTCGCGGCCTACCCCTTCGATGCCCTAATCATCGGCGCGGGC
>CAYVMM010000128.1:0-2422 GCA_964452535.1 uncultured Gammaproteobacteria bacterium
CGAGCTGGGCGATCCCGGATCCCCCTGAATATCCAAGGGAAATTCGTTAGTCGTTCTGCTTTGTCGGTGACCGGTTTCGCACGGTCGGCCGTCAAGCTTCGATACCGAAATGTTTTATGCTCCGCTGATCCCGGTTTTTAGTCTCCCTTTTTCTGGTGCTGGCGGCTGGGCCCTTTTAATTTTGGGGATGGCCTGTGGAAACCGCAAACGCAGCCCTTTCGTTCCTGAACGTAGCTTGTGACTGGCTAACGATGCGCGAAGGATTCCCACTCGCGGTTGTCGGTCTAGGTTGCGATATCGCCGGAGCGTGGCTTGTCGCTTGGGAGGTGGTGAACCGATTCGAAAAAGAAATCTACCTCCGACCCAAGGACTGGGATCTACAGCCCGAGAAGAATCCGGAGTATTTGGCATGGGACCGTCGTCGTCATCGGCGGATGAGTTGGGGTCTCGGCTGCCTAACCCTCGGGTTTATCCTCCAAGGAGTCGGGGCTTGGTTCTAACCGGGACTGGGCTTTAGGGCGTGTTTGCGAACTCGGAGTTACTTGGATTCGGGATTGTTTGGCATGGTCCGAGGTCACGGAAGAATGCGGGGTGTGACGGCCAATTGACTGGAGAAGCACAGTAATAAGAACTTTGTAGACAGGCTCTAGTTCTTGTTATAGGGGCGTCATTCAAGCAGACCTTTGAAATCAATATGGCCTCTCGATATGAGCCGGTTGATTACCGTCTTGGCTCGATCATGGGCCTGCTCGGAGTGGCTCAAGGCCGTTCGCAGTATTTGCAGATAATCCTTGGGTCGGCCCACCAAGATGAGAGAGCTTTGTGGGTCGTGCTGGACCAAGTAATCCAGGCAGGCTACAGCCTCATTTGGCCAGTCGCTAGCCAACTCAGCTATCTTCTCTACAATGGCCCAACTGCGTTCCACTGTTCCGGTCTGGCGCAGTACCTCTTCGAGCCGGGCCAAGGCCCACTGCAGGTCGAACTTCCCCGAGAGGAACCACCAACCGAACGTGGCCAGCTCCTCATCTGGTCTTGGTTGGCTGAGTGCAGTGATCAAAGCAGCATGCCGGCTCTCCCACAAGGCGCGCAGGCGCTGCTTGATTGATTCCTCCACCTCGGGTTTTCTATTCAACCTACGACCAACGAATCGCATCGCATGGGCACGCAACTCTTCCGGCGCCCGAGCGAAGAACCGGGCAACTATTCCAGCATTCCCTCCTTGACCTAGGTCCAATTGGCCCGAGCAATACAGCGCCATCAGGTGTTCGGCTAGATAATAGCTCGGATCATTCACATCATCCGAAGAGGACGCTGTCCCGATCCGGTCAACTGCCCAAGCGTACTCTTCTTCCAAGAGGCCAAAGAGTTCTGGACTTGGTTCTCTCCAAAAGAAGAGGTAAGCGTTCCAAGCCGCCTCACGCAGATGGGATGCTGAAGAATCCGGCGGGAAAATATTTGGGATGTTGGCCTCGGTCCAGTCTGGATCGAGCCACATGAGTTGTGGAAGCCTGTGTCCGTATACTGCCCGAATAGTAGGGGAAGGGTCGCAGGTAGGATCCAAGTGGGTTTGGAAAAGCTCACGGATCTCCGGCATCTCGTCGAGCCCTTGATCTGGGGGATCACGGGGTTCAGCCTCCTCTCGTTGCCTTCGGGCAAGCCAGAGTGCGTATTTAACCGCTGCGTGCATGGCCAGCCCGCGTACGGTATTGATCGAATTATTGGATAGCTCATTGGAACTGGACTCGTATCCTGGTGGGGGATCGGGATCCTGAGTCAAGGGGATAAGGATCTGCCATATCCGGTCGCGGAGATGGAACGGGGGCTCGTGTTCTCCAGCATCGAAGGCGTCCATGAGCAGATCGCCAAGCGCCTTGCAAGGCCTTCGCCAATCGCTATCGTAAGTTGCTAAAGACAGGTAAGGTTGTTCCATCATCCAGCTAGCCAGATCCAGGACTGGCTCCCAGTCAAAGGCCTGTTTCTTGAGCACGTACCGCAACCCGGAAAAGAGGGCCCATACATAGTTCGGATTCAGGCCCTGAAACTGTGCAGCACTACTTGCGAAGCGGCACGGGTCGGCTGCCACGCCCTCCTGCAACAGGCGGCCTAACCCCTCCGGGCTCGAGGCATGCCACTCTTCAGAAGGCTGCCACTCTGCCAAAAAGGCAATTAGGTCTGGAGTTGATAGGGCGGTCAGTTCCTTGGAGGTCTTCGGGCTGGTTGGTCCAATCCAGGATTGCGGTCCACCTGGCAAGAATACATCATCTTCTGGTTCGCCGTATTCCTGAAGGATGGCGTTGTAGTAGTCCTTCCACTGCGGGGGCAGATCGGCTGCAAACGGGGCGAGGCTGTTGCGCTGCCAAATCTTGCGATGCCGCTCCAGATCCTCTGTACTGGGTGGCTCCCCCTCTTTTAGGTCAGGACC
>CAYVMM010000128.1:2432-4427 GCA_964452535.1 uncultured Gammaproteobacteria bacterium
GCTTCGATCCAGCCCAAGAGCGTCGCCTGATTCGAGGTAGGCAGGCGTGCGAAGCAGTCCCGGGCAAGGAGAGCGTACTCGTGCCGTCCATGATGGGCATCGTTGAAGAGGCTGCAGTCTGTTAACCGAGCGGCGATCATCTCTGGGGCCGCATCCGGGAAGCGCCGTAGCAGATGCAGGGCGAGTCGTGTGAAGATCCACCAGGACCGTTCTTCCAGCACCCCAACCAAATCGGGGATCTGGGCCGGATTCTGGCTTGCGAGCTGCTCGGCCGCATCACGCACGGCGACCACTAGATGCTCTTCGAACGAGGTCCCAAGGTTCGCGTCATGGTCCTCAATCGCCGGGCGCCTGATAAAGGACAAATCCCTGCCAGTAGTGGGGTCATTCCCCTTCATCTGCTCGATAGCGGTAGCGAGAAGCTCACAGAAAAGCTTGAAGGCACGTAGTCCCAGGCTGTCAACCAGGTCCTTGCGATGCTCCCGCAAGATCTCTTGGTAAATCTCTTCATTGAAGCGGGGCCTTGGCCTGGACCGGGTTGCACCCGAAGTGTCTTTGATAGGCGCTAAAAGCTCCCTGGCGAGCTTGAGGGCTGCCTCGCCCTCCCTGCTTTGGGCTAGATGGGAAGTCAAGGCACCAAGCTCTTCCGGAAAAAGCGTTTCGTAGGGGGAATCGAGACCCTCTGTGAGCTTTGGGATCAGGGCCTTCGCTTGGCAAGTAGGTATATTGGCGGCAAGTCGAGCCAGATCTTCGTGGACTCTGGGATTGGCTGTCTTTGGGATCTTCTGGACAATTTCCAGGACCCGTGGCTGCCAGGCTTCCTCCTGGGCCATCCGACTCAAGTACTGGAGCTCAGGCCATCGGGGTAACCGGGTTGTTCCACGTAGTGGGTCAGGATCGGGGCCCGGCGGCGGATCGGTGAAGAATCCCCATTCCTCGAGCTTGTCGAGCCATCTCGGGCTATTCAGCCGACGGAAAAAGTAGCTGCGGGCTGTGAAGTTATGGGGAATCTCTCGTTCCAGTCTTTTTAGGTCCCGTTCGCTCGGCTCCGGTTGGGCCAAGAGTGTATCCAACACCTGGAAGACTTCGGCATAGCGTACCTCAAACCGATCCAATATGAGATCCAGTAGGTGCTGAAATCGCTCCCAGAAATCCTCAAATTCCACATTGATCGGCCGGGGTGGGGCTAGATTGCGCCGGTGCGCCCGCTGGGATAGGGCGTACTCGTTGCCTTTCCCAGCCAAGCCAACCCAAAATTCAACTAGTCCCTCTGAGTTCTGGATCCCCAAGTAGGCAACTATGCTTTGGATCTCGTGAAAATGATTATCACCAGTTTGATGGTTGGGATTATGCGCTGCGGAAGCTATCGGCTTTAGCACCCAACGGAGAGAACTTTCGAGCTCCCGGAGCAGGTGACCCACCAAATGGGTGGTCGTATCCAGTGGGTCATCCGCGTGCACAAGGCGGAATGCGTCTCGGTAATAGTACGCCGGCCCCTGACCAACTAGCCGAGACAGCCGTTCAAAGATCCGCTGTGAGCGGGGATCCGTCAATCGCTCTGGTTCGGCCAATTTGCCGCTCCTCGAGAGATTTGACGCGTTGCTCGATGTTGAACCATTGCTCGAACAGCGATACGGTCCTATACAAGAGGGCTGTCCCCATTTGTCACATAGGTTTGGACATCCCTTATCAAGGGAAAAGTTCGATGATCCAGTCGGCTGGATGTGTTCCGATCAATTGGCTGGGATGACACAAAACCTTGCGCCTGGCATGCGTGTCGAGATCCGCGATGCGGAATGGCGGATCAACAAGGTCGATCAGAGCTCGGACGGCGGCTATCTCCTCTCCTGCGAAGGCCTGTCCGAGCTGGTGCGGGGCAAGGAAGGGCTCTTCCTGACTAATCTGGAGTCGAGTCTTCGGATCTTGGATCCCCGCGAAACCACCCTGGTCAATGATACTTCCGCCGGGTATCGGGCCAGCCTTCTCTACCTGGAT
>CAYVMM010000129.1:0-4416 GCA_964452535.1 uncultured Gammaproteobacteria bacterium
GGGGAAAGCCTCACGCCATACCTATATCGGGCTACCGTCGTGAATTAGGTGGGTTCAAGAAGGCCCTAGTGCTGATTGGTTACTGCGCTCTGGAGCCCTGTAGGCGCCTGCCTTGTGGTGCTCGCGTCAGTAAGTGTCTAGGCCCAAACGTTTGCGCCCGAAGCGATCGCTTGGCCCAGCTCGATGAACGGCTTTAGCGTCTTGGGCACTTGGGTCGCTTCGGAAGGCGCACTTTCCGCGCCTTTCGTTGCAGCCATTTCAACCGCTTCAGAACCAGAACTCAGTGCCGGCTCCCAGGCGGGCATTTGCCCTACTGACGCGGCTGCAGCAAGTTTAACCGAACCGGCAATCGCCTTCGGGGCCAGGGAAGACGCCGCGCCTCCTTCCGTGGCCGGGGCTTGGGCACCCCTCTGTGCCCACACAGCCCCTTGCGCGGCCCAGGCCCCGGGCCCTTGGAAATCGCTGTTCTCAAGAACGGCCGCTGCGCTCGCGGCCCGAGCCGCATCCGGCTGTTTCACCCACTGCTCGGCGGATTCCACCGCCTGCAACTCAGCCAACGGGAGTTGAGGTTCCACTTGACGGCAACTCTGACAAGCCCACCACACACCCTGGCGGGCGGGCATCTCCGCAGCCATCCTATCCACCACTTCCGAAGAATACTGTTCCGGGTCTGTGGGCGGCTCGTTTGGCTCCGCAGCCATTGCCCCTCCCCTTGAGCACCGCTAGCCACCAATCAGAACCTGAGGATAGCCCGAGACAATTACTCCGCCGTGCGCGGTGACGTCGCTCATCCGGGCAGCCGGTTGTCCGCCGATTAGCACAGTAGTTGATCCCTTCGCGATCACGTCGGGTCCTCCGGCGCACGTCGCCTGATCACCCAAGCGGGCAGCCGGCATATTGCCGATTAGCACCGTTGGGCTACCGGGCGGGAGGATCGGTCCCCCAACGTGCGGGACCACCCCACTCACCATCGGGCAGGTGTGCATATCCGTTACACGCGCGGCCGGTAACATTCGACTCTCCTTGTCCAGCTCCTATTTTTAGGATTCGCATTGGGGACACGCTGTCCATGCGATCCATCCCCTGGAGTGCCCCAATGAATGCGTCCTCCAGCCTCCATTTGCTAATGGTTTAAGCTCGAACCCACACTAAGTCAAGAGGCGCGATGCCTGGCGCGTCCCCTCACGAGAATTTTAGGCCAACCACCGCCAAACTTTGGCAATACCTGCGGTTGAGATGACTGACTCCAGGGAACACCGGGGCTCATCCAAGTTGGGAGAAGCCTCAGGGGAGGGGGTTAAGCTTCCCTAGTCAACCCCCTACCCTCCCTGCCCAGCCAAAGCGGCGAAAAATCGGAGCACTTCTGCTCGACGCCGATCGGGATGGAAGGCAGCCCCCGCCAACCGGGCCCTTTCCGAAACCTCCCGGAAGACGCCCTCATCATCCCTAAGGCGGCAAATGGTCTCCAACCAAGGAGCAACCTCTTCAGAGGTGGGAACCGCACCATAATTCGTCGTGCAACGCGCCGGAATATCGAAAAGAATACCCCCACCATTGAGCTGCTCCGAAATCCCCCCGCGATTAGCCGCTAGCACGGGGATGCCACTGAGCTGTCCTTCCGCAATCACCCGAGCGGCAGCTTCCTGCCCAAAGGAGGGAACCAGAAGGGTGCTGGTGCGGGCATAAACCCGACGCATATTTCCCTGATTGGGCAGAACCCAAACATTGGGCTCGGCGTCCAGACCCACCTCCAGCGCCCGGAGCTGGTCGCTCTCCATCCGCCCCTCCACCGCCAAGAAGGTCAGTTCAGGCCGTTCCCGACCTGCCAGCCGCACAAGCTGCCAGAAAAGGGTTAGTCCTTTGGCCGGACTGGGATTGATCAAGGTTACCAGGCCCAATTCCCGAGCCTCAGGATGGTCTGCAATACTGCCCTCGCCTGGCGCCAAAAAGTGGGAGTAGGCAATCTCGTTTGGAATCACCGCCGGCTCCAAGCCGAGGGTATGCCGATAGTAATCGGCCAAGAACTGGGATGGACACACTACCCGGTCCGTCGAGGCGAACAGGCTCGGGTCCCGGAATTCGGCATTGGCGAGGTAGAACACAAACCGCCGGCAGCGAGACCGGGCTAACTCTTGCAGCTGGCGCGCGTACTCACTGCTGCCATAGGAAACCACCGCATCAGGCTGCAGATTCTCAAGGGTCGCCTGGGCATAGCCCAAGAACGCTTCCGCTTCGCCCAAGTTGAGGTTCGATCCCAATGTGGATCGGGTGTAAAAGATATGATGCTGGACCCCTTCCCGCCGGACTTTCAGCACCTTGCCGACATTCCCGGCAACAGTGATAGCCGGGCCCACCTCCCGGTCAAAGGGATATTCGCTGGTTCTGTCGAACAGGGAAAGTGTGATGGCATGGGCATCGGCTCCGGCTTCGGCGAGCCACTTTAGCCATGTGTGCACGGAAATCGCTGCCCCACTACCTTGGTCAAGTAAGCACATGGGCGATACGAAGGCGATTCGGAGCATGTATCGATTTCCCTGGCGACAGAACGATCGACTGCTCGAGCAACCCCCATTCGGCAAATGGGGTTAACTCCCTGCTCCCAGGGGGTCCGAGGGTAAGTTTCATCCTCAAGCCACCAATCCGGCATCGGTGGCGGTCAAGGCTCGCCCGCAGGTGAGTATCACCTACCCGACATGGCATTCGGGCGGAGTCGCGCTCGTAGGCTTTCTTACCAAAGGGACGAAAATTTTGCCATGGGGCCTCTAGCCCGGTAACAGGTGAGGAACGACTAATGTGAGGTCTCGTCTGATTACGTCCTAAATCCTGCAAGCCCCCTTCCGACCCCAACACCCGACCAAAGAGGTCAACCGAGGTCGCTTCGAATTAAGGGGTGAGAGGGCCGGTCGGGGGTTCAAGGCCCTCTTTTATCCCTTCTGAAGGGTGGAAAGGGGAGCCAATGGCGGGAATTGCCGCCGGAAATCGGTTTCAAGGTCATTCCTCCCCAAGCGCCTGGCGGGAACCGGCGCCTGCGAAGGGCTGTGCGGTCCGGTGACCTACGCTCGGGAAGCGAGGGCTTCCCAGTCCGCCCAGGTTTCGGGACAGACGCGGGGTTCGGCCCGCTTGAGCCGCAGCTGATTGGCCCCGGAGACCAGGCGGCCGCCGATCCGGATCCGAAAGGCCCGGATCGTCTGGGGCTCCCACTGCCGTAGGGTTGCGTTGCCGCTTTCCAGAGCCATCCAACGCAGGGTGTTATAGGCGAGGATGGCGCACTGGAAGAGGGCAGCGTTGGCCCAGAAGCGCTCGGTCTTGAGGTGGCCCAGGCCCAGGTGGTTCTTGGCTTCCTCGATCCAGGTCTCGGAGGTTGCCCGCTGGCCGTAGCGGCGGTGGACCTGCCAGGGCGTCAGCTCCTCCGTGGTGACGTAGGCGAATAGCTCGTAGCGGGCCGCATCGAGGAAGGGGCAGCCTGTGTGGGCTCAACCTCGGGCTCCTGGCGCTGGCGCACCGCCACCACGCGCCGCGCCCGCGTCCAGCCCTGGGCCGCATAGGCGGTGGTGCATTGCTCCCAGCCCGGCCGGTTGGGGATGGGCTGCCAGTCCTGCTGGGCCAGGTGGCGCTTGAGGCGCTGGGTCTGCTTGGCCTTGATCAAATCGCCCTGCCCGGCCTCTTCCAGGGCCTCGAAGAGGTCACCGTTGAAGAAGCCGCTGTCGGCCCGGAGCACGATCCGTTGGCAATCCGGCATCTGGGCCAGCAGCTGTTCCACGAAGGCCACGGCCCCGTTGCCGGTATGCGTGTCTCCAGGCCGGAGCCAGCCCTGCAGGATCTCCTTGCTGCCGGCGCAGAAGGCAAGCAAGGGATGATAGGAGGGCAGCCCCGGCTTGTGCGGGTTGTCGCCCTTGCAGGCGCCCTCCTGCTTCCCGTAGACGGATTGGACCGTGGCGTCCATGGCCACCCATTGCGTGCCGGGCTGGCCGACGTTGGAGGCGTCACTGCGCCCCACCCGCTCCCAGACCCGCTGGCGCAGGGTATGGTTCAGGGCCTCCAAGCCACTGACCTGCCGGGGCGAGACCTCCTTGAACAGGCGACCGAGGGTGGTTTCGTCCGGGATGCGCAGCCAGCCCCCGATCCGGCGCAGGACGGCATCGGACCATAGCAAGGCGCAATGGCGCAGAGAGCGCGCCCCGGCCACTAAGCCAAGCAGGACCAGGTAGACCCCGTCGTTCAGGCCGTAGGCGGAATTGGGCTTCCGTTGATGGGCGACGTGGCCCCGGAAAAGTCCCTCGAAGCCCAGCCGGTCCAGGAACTTGCGCACCGGAATCAAGCCCGCTTGACTGGTTTGATTCCCACCGCCGTCTTCCAAGTGAACGGTCGCGGAGTCCTTGCGGGCCGCCTTCGGGGAAGTGGTACGCTTGCTCATGG
>CAYVMM010000130.1:0-4408 GCA_964452535.1 uncultured Gammaproteobacteria bacterium
AGCTCTCCGATTTGGGACAGGCCGGCGTCGAAGGCGCCGTCGACAAAGACCAGGCGATGGGT
The DNA here is from genome assembly GCA_964452535.1 of uncultured Gammaproteobacteria bacterium. Taxonomy (GTDB): domain Bacteria; phylum Pseudomonadota; class Gammaproteobacteria; order Thiohalorhabdales; family Thiohalorhabdaceae; genus Thiohalorhabdus. The sequence goes on from CAYVMM010000130.1 coordinate 63, forward strand.
TGGCGGTTTATCGAACACATAGGGCACCAGATCGGCCGGAGTCAGAGGATGCTCATCCTGGGAGGGGAGGGCGAAGGCGCGCTTCTCGAGCGAGCGCAGGGAGGTGTATTTCCACTCCTCCTCGCGGGGCCCCGGGAGCCCAAGCCCGGTAAAACGGTTCATCGCCGCACGCCGGCGCTCCGTAACCCAGGGGATCCCTGCCCCAGGCAGGCTCGACTCGGCCTCCCGATAGAGCGCTTGATAGTGGCTAACCATCTCAGGGGCTTCGGTCATGATTACTGTCCTTGGGCTGCCGCTTCAGTCTCTTCTTCGGCGCCGGTAAGCCAAGCATAACCCGTACGCTCCAGCTCCTGCGGCAGGCTGGCGTCCCCAGACTTGGCGATCTTGCCGTCGTAGAGGACATGCACTTGATCCGGGACCACATAATCCAATAGGCGTTGATAGTGGGTGATCAAGATAAAGGAGCGCCGGCCATCGCGAAGTTGGTTGACGGCCTCAGCCACAGTCCTTAGGGCATCGATGTCCAGTCCCGAATCGGTCTCATCCAGGATCGCAAGCCGGGGCTCTAGGATCGCCATTTGCAGCATCTCGTTGCGCTTCTTCTCACCCCCCGAGAAGTCCTCATTTACCGAGCGATATAACAGGCTCTCATCCATTCCCGTAAGCCGCATCTTGTCGCGGATGAAGCTCACCAGGTCCATGGCATCGAGCGCTTCCTCGCCTCGATGCTTGCGTACGGCGTTCACCGCCGACTTGAGGAGGTAGATATTGCTAACACCAGGGATCTCTACTGGGTATTGGAAGGCCAGGAAAAGCCCGTTTCGGGCCCGCTCCTCAGGGGCCATTGTCAGAAGATCCTCGCCTTCGAAGGTCGCTGATCCTTCGCTGATATTGTAGCCCTCGCGACCGGCGAGGACTCCGGCGAGAGTCGATTTGCCCGAGCCATTGGGGCCCATGATGGCGTGGACCTCACCGTCTCCGACCTCCAGATCGATGCCGCTTAGGATGGTTCGGTCGTCGACACCAACATGCAGATTTTTAATACTAAGCACAATTGCTCCCTTCGCGTGATGGGGGCTTTTAAGGCCTAGCCCACGCTGCCTTCCAGGCTGACACCGAGCAGATTCTGGGCCTCCACAGCAAACTCCATGGGCAACTCCTGGAAGACCTCCTTGCAGAATCCGGAAACGATCATGGAGACTGCGTCCTCCGCGTCGATTCCCCGCTGGGCCAAGTAGAAGAGCTGGTCCTCTCCGATCTTGGCGGTAGAGGCCTCATGCTCCACCTGAGCCGTGGGGTTCTTCGCCTCGATGTAGGGGAAGGTGTGGGCGCCGCATTGATTGCCCATGAGCATGGAATCGCACTGGGTGTAGTTGCGGGCGTTCTCCGCCTGCTTGCCGATGCGAACCAGCCCCCGATAGGAGTTCTGACCGTGGCGGGCACTCACCCCTTTGGAGATGATGGTGGACTTGGTGTTGGCGCCGAGGTGAATCATCTTGGTGCCGGTATCCGCCTGCTGGTAATTGTTGGTCACCGCTACCGAATAGAACTCCCCCACCGAGCGATCGCCGCGCAGGACCACTGAGGGGTATTTCATGGTGATGGCTGAACCGGTCTCCACCTGGGTCCAGGCAATCTTGGAGGCATTGCCCCGGCATTCGCCGCGCTTGGTCACCAGATTGTAGATGCCGCCGTGGCCTTCCTCGTCGCCGGGATACCAGTTCTGGACGGTGGAATATTTGATCTCTGCGCCTTCCTCGGCGATAAGCTCCACCACCGCCGCGTGGAGCTGATTCTCTGAGCGTGCGGGTGCGGTGCAGCCTTCCAGATAGCTGACTTGGGCGCCCTCGTCGGCGATGATCAGGGTCCGCTCGAACTGCCCCGTATCGGCGGCATTGATCCGAAAGTAGGTGGAGAGCTCCATGGGACAGCGCACCCCCTTGGGCACGTAGACGAAAGACCCGTCCGAGAACACCGCTGCGTTCAAAGAGGCAAAGAAGTTATCTCCAGAAGGAACGACGGTCCCCAGGTATTGCTCTACCAGCTCTGGGTAATGCTGCACGGCCTCGGAGAAGGAGCAGAAGATGATGCCCTGCTCGGCGAGCTTTTCCTTGTAGGTGGTGGCCACCGATACCGAATCGAAGACGGCATCCACTGCTACGCCGGCTAGGGCCTTCTGTTCCTCGAGCGGGATCCCAAGCTTCTCGTAGGTCTCGAGCAGCTTGGGATCGACTTCGTCTAGGGATTGCGGTCGATCCTCGTCGGAGAGGGATTTGGGCGCGGAGTAGTAGACGATGTCCTGGTAGTCGATGTAGGGATGGCGGATATTGGCCCACCGCGGCTCGGACATCGCCTTCCACTGGCGGTAGGCGTTCAGGCGCCACTCCAGCATGAACTCCGGCTCCTCCTTCTTCTCGGAGATCAGGCGGATGATGGCTTCATTAAGCCCTGGCGGGACGGCATCGGCCTCAATATCGGTGTAAAACCCGGGCTCATAGCCCTTGTTGAGCACTTCTGTGAGCTGGGAAGACGCCATGGTTGCCTCCATCCCGGAAAGTGTTCGCAAGGGTCGCTCGTCCCTGGCTGGGTGACCCCTGGGGTCCGAAAGCTTGCTACAACACCGCCTTGTTGGGCTCGCGATAGAATGTCAAGGCGTGGCTGGCCATCCCCTCTTCAGAGATTGATTCGTTCATATCGGCCAAAGAGACCCCCTCGAGGGCGCGGAGGATGGCGCGGTTGATCCGCTGCCAGTTCCTTTGAACGGTGCAGGAGCTCTCCTGTTCGCAGCGGATCGCTTCGCTGGCGCATTCGGTTAAGGCGATGGGCCCTTCCATGGCTCGAATCACCTCGGCCACGGAGATTTGCTCGGGAGGACGAGCAAGCCGGTAGCCGCCCTTCTTGCCCCGCTGGGCAACCAAGAGGCCCCCCCGATCCAAGACCTTCAGAAGCTTGCTCACGGTGGCCATGCCGATGTTGAGCTCCCGCGCCAGCTCTCGGGCACTGAATCGCCGCCCCGGGTTTTTGGCGAGCTGCGACATGACCACCGTGCCGTAATCGGTCATCTTGCTGATACGTAGCATGCCGAAGACCTCCCATCGCCCCTCTCGCGAGAGGGGGCCAGTCCGGAGCAGCCTCCGTAAAAAGTAGGACTAATTTAGTCCTGTTTAGTTTCCGGTGCAATAGCGCTCGCCCGATACGGTATTGCTGCCCGAGTATCCCGCCTGGGATTAGGCAGCCCGCAGTCTACGGAGCGCTCCCTTGCTTTTCGCCTCCCACAGCCCCTCGAAGCCTGCCAGGTCCTTCTATGGATTGAACCCGGGACCAGCCCATGTTGCCTGAGGGGATAAAGGGCTCCTGGAGGGTCTGGGATTGGAGGCGCTAGTCGGGACCTGCGGATTCGCGGAGGCTCAGGAGCGGGTCTTTCGGACCCTGGATATGGTGGAGGTCCAACGGACCTTCTATCAGCCGCCAAGGCGGGACACCGTCAAGCGCTGGCGGACGCGGGCGGGACCGGACTTCGTCTTCGCTGTGAAGGCCTGGCAGCTCATTACCCACCGACCGTCCTCTCCAACCTATCGCAAGCTACGAGAACCGCTGACGGAAGAGCAGCTGAAGGAATGCGGGGACTTCCAGTGGAATGCTACGACCCATCTGGCGTGGCAGACCACCCTCGATCGAGCCGAGGCCCTGGGGGCAGAGGCGATTGTGCTCCAAACCCCTCGCACCTTTCGGCCTAGCCTCACGAATCTGGATCGCCTCCGGGGGTTTGTGGAGCGAGCCGATCGGCAGGGACAGATCCTGATCTTTGAACCGCGAGGCGAGCAATGGGGGCCTGGGCTGGTCCGGGAGCTCGCCGAGGAACTGGGCTTGATCCACGGTGTGGATCCCTTCCTCGACCAGACAGCAACGCCTAGTTGGATTTATTATCGTCTGCATGGACGACCCGCCTACCATTATCGCTATCGCTACAGCGACAGGGAGCTGGATTGGCTAGCCGAGCGGATTCGGGAGGGGGGGACCGTCCGCGTCCTGTTCAACAACGATGCCATGGCGAGTGATGCTCGTCGCCTCAAGGAGCGCCTGGATCGCCGATGACGATGGGACCGTCCGTTTTGAACGGCCAAAAATCCCTCAACCCCCAAGGGGCCAGGAATGGGTACCAAGCGCCCGCAAAGCCCCTTCTGGGTCCCTAACCTGCGCCAGCTGGCGCAAGGGCGTACCAACAAAGAGGCGGCCGCCCAGCTGGGCCTGAGCCCCCGAACGGTGGAGGAACACCGCGCCCACATCCTGGCCAGGCTTGGGGTGCGCTCCTTCGCCGAGTTCGTGCCCCTGCCCGAAGACTAGCC
>CAYVMM010000131.1:0-4404 GCA_964452535.1 uncultured Gammaproteobacteria bacterium
TAAGGTGTCCGCTCTCACTTGCGCCAGGCGAAGTGGTGGATCGTCTTCGCGAGCAGGGGGCCTTGGCTCGCACCATTGTCCTGGTGGCTCCCGGCGAGGAACCCCCGGGACTGCAGTTCGTGACGCCGTATGCCGCTACCACCATAGCCGAATTCTTCATGGAGCAAGGGCGGGACGTCCTGCTGATCTACGATGACCTTACCCGGCATGCCCGCGCCTACCGGGAGCTATCCCTTCTCCTACGCCGCCCGCCGGGACGGGAGGCCTATCCGGGCGACATCTTCTACATCCATTCCCGGCTGCTAGAGCGAGCAACTCACCTAAGGGACGAGCAGGGCGGGGGCTCCCTAACCGCACTGCCAGTGGTAGAAACTCAGGCCCAGGATATCTCGGCCTATATCCCGACCAACCTGATCTCCATCACCGACGGTCAGATCTACCTTTCCCCCGAGCTGTACCGGAAAGGAATCCTGCCCGCTGTGGATGTGGGCCGCTCGGTCTCCCGCGTTGGCGGCAAGGCCCAGCTCCCCGCCTACCGGGAGGTGGCCAGCGAGCTGCGCCTGGCCTATTCCCAGTTCGAGGAGCTGGAGACCTTCGCCCGCTTTGCCACTCGCCTGGACGAAGAGACTCAAGCGGCCATCGAGCGAGGCCGTCGGGTCCGGGAGGCTCTTAAGCAGAGCGAGGCGCAGCTCCTCCCCGCTGCCGAGCAGGTGGCTGTGCTCAAGGCCCTTAATGAGGGCCTGTTCGACAGCCTGCCTCTAGATCGGGTGAAAGCCGCCGAAGCAGCTCTCCGCGAGGCGGTTCGTGATCAACTGGGAGATTGGGCCCGGAAGGTAGCGGCAGGGGAAGAGGTTGGGAACGTGGACTGGGAAAGAGTCATGGCAGTAGCCCGGGAAGCCCTAGCCGGGATGGAGGAGGAATCGGGCGCATGAGCGAGATAGAGGCCCTGCAAAAACAGCTAGAGAGCCTAGCGGATCTGCAGTCTATCGTTCGCACCATGAAGGCCTTGTCAGCAGCTAGTATTCGCCAGTATGAGCGGGCTGAGGAATCCCTAGTAGACTATTACCGCACCGTGGAATTGGGGCTACAGGCGGTCCTGCGCCGCTTTCCCGGTCCCTTCCCCAATCCCCCCGGCTCCTCGGCCCCGGCTGGGGCAGTGATCTTCGGCAGCGATCACGGGCTGTGCGGCCGATTCAACGAGGAGATTGTTGCTCATGCTCAGCACCAGCTTGCGAACCTTGCCGGCGCAGATGGCCCATCGCCCATTGTGGCCGTGGGCATGCGGGCCGCCGACGAGCTCGCTGCCGTCGCTGGCTATGGGGTAGAGGTCAATTACCTTACCCCTTCCTCTAGTGAGGCCATCACCGCCACCGTACGGCAGCTGCTGGTGAAGCTGGACGAATGGCAGAACGAGCGGGGCATCGAACAGGCTTTCGTCTTCCACAATCGCCCCGCCGACGGCTCCGGCTACCAGAGTACGGGGTTCCAGCTCCTGCCCGTGGAAGAGCCCCGGTTTCGCGACCTTCAGATCAAGTCCTGGCCTACCCGGACGCTTCCTACCTTCCGAGCCCCCGCCTGGCAGTTGCTTTCCTCTTTGTTGCATCAGTATTTCTTCGTTGCCTTGTTTCAAGCCTGTGCTCAATCCCTAGCCGCGGAGCACAGCAGCCGGCTCGCGGCCATGCAGAGGGCGGAGAAAAACATCGACGAGCGTTTGGAGGAGTTAACCGCGAGTTATCGGCGCGAACGTCAGGGCGCTATCACGGCCGAGCTTCTGGATGTGGTCGCCGGGTTCGAAGCCCTCACCAAAAAGGGCTCGTGAGCCTCGGCGCCCTCCGGGATAAGGGTTATGGATTTCAAGAAGAAGCCCGCTACCAATTTCCGTCCCCTGGACAAGTTCTCTCGGCAGGAAGCGGAGGAGGAGGCGGCTGCCTTGCGCGAGGGGATCGCCTACCACGACTACCGTTATTATGTGCTCAACAAGCCGGTCATTGCCGATGCCGTCTACGACCGTTTACTAAGGCGCCTGCAGGACCTGGAAGCCACCTTTCCCGAGCTTCGAACCTCCAATTCCCCTACCCAAAGGGTGGGTGCGGAACCGGTGGGCAAGTTGACCAAGGTGCGCCACGCTGCACCCATGCTCAGCCTGGAAGCCGCCCTGGAGGAACAGGCCGTGGCGGACTTCCTGCGCTTCCTTCAGCGAGAGACCGGAAAGGACCCGCTGGTTTTGAACCTGGAACCCAAATTCGACGGCCTGTCGGTGGAGATTGTCTACCGGCAGGGAGTTTTTGATTATGGCGCTACCCGGGGTAACGGGGAAGTGGGCGAAGACATCAGCCACAACCTCAAAACGGTAGGGGCCATCCCCCTTCGCCTGCAAGGGGAGGTCCCCGCAAAGTTGGCGGTACGGGGCGAGGTATTCATGCCCAAAGCGGCCTTCCAGGCCCTGAACCGGCGACGGATCGAGGCCAGCGAGGAGCTTTTCGCCAACTCTCGCAACGCCGCGGTCGGCACCATGCGCCAACTGGATCCGCGCCATGTGGCGGATAAGAAACTGGACATCTTCTTCTACGGCCTCCTGGAGGTGGAAGGGCTGAGCTCGAGCACCATTCGGAGGTCTTAAGCAAGCTGCGCTCACGGGGGCTCAAGACCGATTCCAGCAATAAGACCACTGACTCCCTGGAGGGCGTGCGCGCCTACCACCGCCGGCTGGGGGAATGCCGCGACGAGCTGCCGTACGAGATCGACGGGGTAGTCTTGATCTGCCAAACGCATTCGAGCCAAAGCGCGAACCGGCACCCACGGGAGGGGGCATGCCCATACATAACAAGGAAATTGCCAAGACCTTCAAAAAGGTAGCCGATCTCTTGGAGATCGAAGGCGCCAACGCCTTCCGAGTTCGGGCGTACCGCAACGCGGCCCGAGTCATTGGCGGGCTCTCACCGAGCCTAGCGGATCTGGTGGTCCAGGAGGAGGACCTTGCCAAGTACCCAGGAATCGGCGAGGACCTGGCTGGAAAGATCCGAACCATTGTGGAAACCGGAACCCTGCCCCTGCTCGAGGAAGTCTCCCAGCGGGTGCCCCCGGAGCTGGCGGACCTGATGGCGATTAAGGGGCTGGGGCCTAAGGGGATCAAGGCCCTCTACAACCGCTTAGCGATCCGAAGCATCGACGACCTCGAGCACGCGGTCAAGGAGAGCAAAATCCGGGAGCTCAAGGGGTTCGGGGAAAAGACTGAGGCAGCCATCCGGGAGGGGCTCGAGCACCTGCGCGGTGGGCAAGCGAAGCGCACCCGACTAGTGGATGCCGAGGAGGTGGCGGAACCGCTTCGGACCTACCTGGCGGAGGTCGAAGGCGTGGAGGCTATCGAGATCGCCGGGAGTTACCGGCGCCGCAGGGAAACGGTGGGCGATCTCGATACCCTGGTAATCTGCGCCGATAGCGGGCCTGTCATGGCCCGTTTCGTCGATTACGAAGAGGTGGCCGAGGTGGTCTCCCACGGGGAGACTCGGTCCACGGTCTGGCTGCGCTCGGGTCTACAAGTGGATCTGAGGGTGGTCCCGAGGGCCAGCTACGGGGCGGCCATGCATTATTTCACGGGCTCCCAGGCCCACAATATTGCGATCCGCAAACGCGGTGTGGAAGGGGGCTACAAGATCAATGAGTACGGCGTCTCCAAGGGAGAGCGGATTGTCGCAGGGGCTACCGAGGCAGAGGTCTTCAAGGCAGTGGGTCTGCCCTGGATCCCGCCGGAGCTCCGCGAGGACCGGGGAGAGATCGAGGCGGCGGCAAAGGGATGCCTCCCCGAGTTGGTCACTCAGGAAGGGATCCGGGGGGATCTTCACTGTCACACCAAGGCCAGTGATGGCGCCAACTCCCTAGGGGAGATGGCAGAGGCCGCCCAAGGACTCGGCTACGACTACCTCGCCATCACCGAGCATTCGCGCCGGGTAGCCATGGCCCACGGCTTGGACGCGAAACGCCTCCGGGAGCAGATGGAGACCATCGACCGCCTCAATGAGCAGCGGGAGGCGGTCACCCTCCTTAAGGGCATCGAGGTGGACATCCTGGAGGATGGTGCCCTGGATCTGCCCGACGAGGTGCTAGCGGAGCTGGATCTCACCGTTTGCTCGGTTCACTATGGCCTCGACCTTTCCCGGGAAAAGCAGACCAAGCGTATCTTGAAGGCAATGGACAACCCCCACTTCCGCATCTTGGGGCACCCTACTGGGCGCCTCATCAACGAGCGCTTCCCCCTCGAGTTGGATATTGAGCGTGTGGTGGAGGCAGCTGCCGAGCGGGGCTGCGCCTTGGAGATCAACGCCCAGCCCTCCCGGCTCGATCTCCGCGATGTGGATTGCCAGCTGGCCCGCGATCGGGGGGCCAAGCTGAGCATCGCCACCGATG
>CAYVMM010000132.1:0-4295 GCA_964452535.1 uncultured Gammaproteobacteria bacterium
ATGCTGCCAGCCCCGCTCGGCGCGCTGCGTCATCCACTCGGAGTCGCCCCAGATGTACTCGGACTCGGCCGTAACCACGGTGGCGGTTTTCGGGCGCTGCTCGAACTGTCGACCGTAGGGGTCGGATTTGATAAAGATTTTTCCCGTATGGGCGTTGCGGATTTCGAATTTGTATAGCTCGCCGGGCCCAAGCTCCGGCAGGAAGAGCTCCCATACCCCACTGCCGCTTCGACAGTGCATGGGGTGGCGTCGACCATCCCAATCATTGAAGTCGCCTACCACACTGACCCGCTCGGCATTGGGGGCCCAGACCGCGAACAAGACCCCGTTCACTCCATCGATTTCCCAGCATTGGGCTCCTAGGAGCCGATAGGCGTGCCAATGACGGCCTTCGCTGAATAGATGGAGATCGAAGTCGGATAATTGCGGTTCGAAGGTGTAGGGATCGAGGGCGCTATGGCCTTCCCCCTGGCTATCCGTCCAATACAGGCGATAATGATCGGGCAGATCCACGGTGGGATGCCGGAGCTCGAACAGAGCCGTCCCCTCGATGCGCTCCATGGCCAAGCCGGTTTCTCCAACGGTGGCTTCCACAGCTCCCGGGAGAAAGGCGCGGATAACGGTGGCGGGCCCTTCCTGTTGGCGCCCTAGGAGCAGGGAGGGGGCCGAATGGCGGGCCTCGACAAGGGCCTGGAATCCGGGATCGATCGGTCTGGTTGACTGAGGCATAGGCGATCCTATGGCGATCATCGTGGAGGGGGGGCAGCGAAAGGGGTTTTGAGTAGTCACTGCTAGCTTGGCTAAATGGTAACATGGCATAGGTAATTCGATAGGCGAAGCCAGGAAAGGTCCTCGATGCCTCAACGGGCAACCCCCCCCCAGGCCTTTCAGGTAGCGGCCCGCAATCCTCGTTTTGTGAGTCTCTTGACCAAGGAGACTCTGGCCTTGGTCCTAGCTGGAGGCCGCGGCACCCGGCTCGGCAAGCTGACCCTTTGGCGGGCCAAGCCCGCTACCCCCTTTGGGGGGAAGTTTCGGATCATCGATTTCCCTTTGTCCAATTGCATCAACTCGGGAATCCGCCGGATTGGTGTCCTGACCCAATACAAGGCCCATTCCCTGATCCGGCATATCCAGAAGGGATGGAATTTCCTACGCGGCGAGCTAAACGAGTTCGTGGAGCTGCTCCCGGCCCAGCAGCGCACCACCACCGCCTGGTACCAGGGAACCGCCGACGCGGTCTACCAAAACCTTGACATCATCCGCTCGCACGAGCCCCAATACATCTTGATCCTCGCGGGGGACCACATCTACAAGATGGACTACGGTCCCATGATCGCTTTCCATGTCGAAATGGAGGCGGATATGACCGTAGGCTGTCTGGATGTCCCCATCGAGCAGGCCAAGGCCTTCGGTGTCATGACCGTGGATGAAGGGGGTCGGGTAGGTCGGTTCCGAGAGAAACCCGAACAGCCCGATCCTCTGCCGGGCCGAGAGGATACGGCCTTGGCCTCCATGGGCATCTATGTGTTCCGGACGGAATTCCTGTTGGATCAGCTTGTCAAGGACGCCGATGACCCTTGGTCCTCCCATGATTTTGGCAAGGACCTCATTCCGGCGATGATCGAAAATCACCGGGTCATGGCCTATCCCTTCCGTGACCCCCAAAGCGGGGAGGGGGGCTTCTGGCGCGATGTGGGGACCGTGGATGCCTTCTGGGCCGCCAACCTGGAGCTCATCGGGGTGACTCCGGAGCTCGATCTCTACGGCGCGGATGAATGGCCCATCTGGACTTACCAGGAGCATCTCCCGCCGGCCAAGTTCGTTTTCGATGAGGCCGATCGCCGGGGCATGGCGGTGGATTCCATGGTCTCGGGCGGGTGTATCGTATCCGGAGGCTACGTTCGGCGCTCGGTGCTGTTCTCCAATGTCACCGTGCAGTCCAAGGCCCATGTGGAGGAGGTGGTGGTCCTGCCGGATGTGGAGATTGGGGAAGGTGCAAGGGTCAAGAAGGCAGTGCTGGACCGCGGCTGCCGGGTTCCGCCCGGCATGATCATCGGCGAGGATCGGGAGGCGGACCGGGAGCGCTTCGATGTTACCGACGGTGGCGTGGTCCTGGTCACCCCTGAGATGCTAGGCATACAGCTCCACCATGTCCGCTAAGCATCCCCTCCAGGTGGTCCTGTGTTGGCATATGCACCAGCCCTTTTACCGGGATCCCTTCTCCGGGACTTACCAGCTTCCATGGACCTATCTCCACGGGATCAAAGACTATGCGGATATGGCCGCCCATCTGGAGGCCAATCCGCAGGCGCGGGCTGTCGTGAATTTCACGCCCACTCTGCTGGTGCAGCTCCAGGACTACGCCGAGCAGATCCGGGCGCATCTCCGGGAAGGTACACCGATCAGTGATCCCCTGCTCGCCGCCCTGGATCGGCCGGCCCTGCCCCCGGATGAAGCGGAGCGTTTGGCCCTGATCCAGGACTGCCTGCGGGCCAATCGGGCCAATGTCATCGACCGCTTCCCCGCCTACCGCCGGCTTGCCCAGATCGCCGATTGCTTGGTGGCAGATCCGTCTACCCTAAGCTATGTGGGTGATCAGTATCTGGCCGATCTCCTTAGCTGGTACCACCTGGGGTGGATGGGGGAGAGCGTTCGTCGGCAGGATCCCCGGCTGCAGGGACTGCAGGAGAAGGGCATTGGCTACACAGTGGAGGACCGGCGCTTCCTGCTGGCCCTTATTGGCGAGCTCCTGGAGGGGCTGATCCAGCGCTATCGACGTTTGGCTGAGGTTGGTCAGATCGAACTCTCCTTGACCCCCTATGCGCATCCCATTGCTCCCCTTATGTTGGATCTGCGCTCGGGGCGGGAGGCCTTACCGGAAAGCGCCCTCCCCAACGCTCAGGGGTACCCGGATGGGGAGGGTCGGGTCCGCTGGCATATCGAGGAGGGACTCAAGGCCTTCCGGCACCATTTCGGCTTTGAGCCCCGCGGGTGCTGGCCCGCCGAGGGGGCAGTAAGCGAGCCGACTCTCGGGCTCCTTTCGGAATACGGATTCGCTTGGACGGCCACGGGGGAAGGGGTCCTGGCCCATAGCTTGGGCTCGGACTACACCCGTTACGGGAACGGGGAAGAAGCTGCCACCAGTCTCTGTCATCCCTTCCGGATGAAGGAGGGAAGCACGGTCTGTTTCTTCCGGGACGACGAACTCTCCGATCTGATCGGTTTCCAGTACTCGGATTGGCACCCCGACGACGCTGTGGCCGATCTGGTCAAGCGGCTCGAGGGCATCCGAGCAGCTACCGCCGAGCATCCGGATGCGATCGTGTCGATCATCCTGGATGGCGAGAATGCCTGGGAGCACTATCCCGAAAACGGGTTTCACTTCCTCGCCAATCTGTACCAGCGTCTCGCTGACCACCCTGATCTGGAGCTCACCACCTTTGATGCAGCCCTGGACAGGGGAGTGACCGTCAATCCCCTGCCTCGGTTGGTGGCTGGGAGCTGGGTCTATGGTGCTCTGTCCACGTGGATCGGGGACGTGGACAAGAACCGGGGGTGGGACCTGCTGGTTGCCGCTAAGGTGGCCTACGATGAGGCCGTCCCCCACCTCGGCCGTGAGGCCCGTGTCGCTGCTGCCCATCAGCTGGCCCTATGCGAGGGCTCGGATTGGTTTTGGTGGTTCGGGGACGGGAATCCGGGCGAGGTGGTCCGCGATTTCGATCGCCTCTACCGGTTGCATCTTGCCCAGCTCTACCGGCTGCTGGGCCGGGAGCCCCCGGCGTCCCTTGCCCATGCCCTGGCCCACGGCGACGGTGGCGCCGTCCGTGGAGGAGGGGTCATGCGTGCCGGTCATTCCGCCCGCGATTAGTAGGGGGAGCGAACCTCTTATCATGGAACTGCGCCCATGACTTGAGTGATATTCCCCTTAATAAGCCATCGCGCTTGCGGTGCCATCGCTGCGTGAGCTATGGATTGATTGAAAGGCCCGAGCCATGAACCAAGAAGGACCGCTTTCCCGGCGCCGGAGCGGGATCTTGCTTCATCCCACTTCCCTGCCCGGGGGGGTAGGGAATGGGGATTTGGGCGAGGAGGCCTACCGCTTTGCCGATTTCCTGGAAGCCTGCGGATTCCGGGTCTGGCAGACCCTGCCTCTAGGCCCCACCCACGGCGAAGGCTCTCCCTATCACAGCCTCTCGGCCCGGGCGGGCAATCCCCTCCTGGTGGCCCTGGCGCCTCTCCTTCATGCTGGATGGCTCGATGGGATGCCCCCTCAACGGCCCGAGGAGCCCTCCCGG
>CAYVMM010000133.1:0-4281 GCA_964452535.1 uncultured Gammaproteobacteria bacterium
CCCAGACCGCGGAACCAAGCCGGCCCCCACTCCGAAAGCCCCCGGGCATCGAAGCGGTATTCGACCGTGAAGGCTCCCGACAGACGATCTCGGTCCAGGAAGTCGAAAGCTCCGGCGCCGAGGGTGAGATAGTCCCTTTCCTCCGCCAACGCGGGAAAGGTCGTTACGGAGAGGAGGCCGAGGAGGAAAAGGGACGCCCGAAAGGCACAGCCCAGCGAGCTTGGGCTTTGTCGTTGGCTCATTTCCGGCGGGCCTTCTTGAAAGAGTGGAGTGGGCCCAGACTCGAGCTCTTGCCGTTACGCTTCGGGACCATTCGGGTGTGGCATCGGGCTTCAGGAGCAGGAGGCTAAGCGCCAGCCGGGGAGAGGCGGAAGCCGAAGGCCGAGGGAAACGGGTCAGCGCATGCGGGCAGGATTCTCCCTGGGGTACTGGAAATGGCCGAGCGGCCGAGAAAAGGTGAATGCCGCTGGCTCTACCACCAACCGCTGGGCGACCTCTCCGGTATTGGAGCCTAGGGCAGCAAACGGTAGGGAGACCATAAATAAGCCGCTACCGATCACGGTCGCGGCAAGCCCCACTGGACGGATCACAACGACATCGGCAGCCATCACCGCTCCGGGGGGTGAGTCGGTCTCCTTGTACGCTAGAGCACTTCCCGTGGCCGGCGTGGAAGCGAGGGCCGTAGCCAGGGCGAGGACGGTAACCCCTGCGCGTAGGGTGCGGCGCAAAAGTCTTTGCCTCAACGGTTGTGGCACCGGTTCCACCGTGCTCCCTGATCATTTGGTCCGTTCGGTGGGGGAGAGGATTGCCATGCGAACGAACCCAGCAATCGGACGATTCCTTTATCCTGGGAGGCCTTGGCTTGCCTCTACTCTGAAATGGGCCCCGGGCTTTCCAAGGTAGAAGCCCTGGGCCAAATCGATGCCGCTCTCCCGAACCTTGGCCAAGGTGGCCTGGTCCTCAACTGCCTCAGCAATGGTGGTGATGCCCAATTCTTGAGTCAGGCCAACGATGGCCTTAACGAAGGCAGCGTCCACCCTGCCCTGAGCCAAGTTGCTAATGAATTCGCCCTCAATCTTCACGTAATCGATGGGAAAATGTTTGATGTAATGGAAGGAGCCAAAACCGCTGCCGAAATCATCCACGGCAAATCGGAATCCCTTCCGTTTAAGCTGTTCTACGAATTGCTCCAAGAGGGTCAGATTGCCCGCCGTCTCCCGCTCGGTGAGCTCGAACACCAGCTTGCCAGGAGCGAGCCGGTACCGATGCACAAGGCGACTGATGTCCTCGAGGAACACGGGCTGAGCCAATGCGCGAGGGGAGAGGTTAATGAACAACAGCCCCGCATAGGCGTTTTCCCAAACCTCCTGGAAACTTTGCTCCATGACGAGGTGATCAATCTGGTGGATCACTCCCATCCACTCAGCGTATTCGATGAAGGCCTCGGCAGGGAGGACTTTGCCGTTTTCGGTGGTGAGGCGAGCGAGGAGCTCGTAGCCAATGACGCCCGTTCCGTCCAAGGAATGGATGGGCTGATAATAGGCCCGGACGGTGCGATTTTCGATGGCGTTTAGCACCAAGCGACCCTTTTCCCCGATTTGCCGGAATGAATCGACCTCATCCTCCCCGGTCGGCCATGCGACTCGGGCCTTACCCTCTCCTTTGGCCCGATACATGAGGTTGTCTGCGAACATGATCAGATCCTGGGCGGTCTTGGCGTGGTAAGGATAGACAGCCACACCGATGGAGGCAGAGGCTTGAACGACTTCTCCGTTGGGGGCCACCAAGTGGATCGCTTCGACGCTCCGAATCAGCCGGTGAGCTACCTCAAAGGTTTGCTCAGAGTTGATATCCGGTAACATGAGTCCAAACTCATCGCCACCGAAACGGGCTATTAGGTCCCCTGTCCGAAGGTTGGTTGCCAGGACCCGGGCGCACTCCTGGAGGAAGCGATCTCCAAAGGCGTGGCCATAGGTGTCGTTGATCGTTTTGAAATTATCCAGATCCACCATGAATACCCCGAAGGTTCTCCCTCGTCGCTGAGCTCGTTCCACTTCGTAGTGCAATAGCTCGTGGAAGATTCGGGTATTGTAGACCTCGGTCAGCGGATCCCGGGCAGCGTAGTACTCGAGATCGTGCGTGTATTGGGAAAGGGCCTGGACTGAACCGACCACATTCAGCAAGGTGGATAGGATGCTTTCGATAAGGAGGCTCTGTCTCGGGTCTGCTTTGGCCTGAGCCGTTATGCCGATACCGACGATCCCAGCAACTTGCGGGGCTTTCAGTACCAGGGTCTTGTGCGTTAATGCAATCGCCTCCGGATCGTAGGCAACTGGGGGACTGGTGGTATCGATGGTGTGATGACGAACGGTGGGCTCGCCGGCTTCCTTAAAGGCCAGATGATTGATGAAGGTTTGGTGGATGCGTTGGGTCACAGAGGCCTTTGTGGCCTCCGTCGGTGGGGCTCGCCAAAAGGTCTCCAAATCGAACGCCGCGTCGTTCCTTCGGAACACGGAGAACAAGACGAAGACCTCCAAGATAGAGTTAATCTCTTCAAGCATTTGCTTAAGCTGTTTTCGCCAATCCTGGAGCACCTCGGAGGTAATAACGAATCGCTCCAGTAGTCGGAGATTGAAATCCAGCAGGTCCCGATCCACCGCCGTAGCGTGCAGATGGTCGGCTAGACGGCTCGCTTGGTCAGCCAACCCGTCGAGCTCGGCCAAGCCCAACGGAGGGATTTCTTTGACTTCCCGTAAGTCGGCGACTCGATCCACTTCGCCTAGGCTGCGACTCAGAATCTTCACAGACTGCGAGATGCGGCGACCGGTGACGAGCATGACAATCTCGCCCACCAGAATGACGCCACCGATCAGGCCAATGGCCAGCCATTGCTCCCATCGGGTAAGCCGGTCGGCTGATCGGGCGATCATCGCCACCGCCTGATCCATTTCCTCCACTAGGCGCTTGGTCTGGCCCTGGATCCGATCTCGCTTAGCGGCGCTAGGATCCGCTATGTAGGCTTGCAACATTGCCTGATGGTCTTGCCACTGGCTCCATACCTTGTTTAGCTGCCCTTGGATAGCAGGGGTCATTAAGGTCGCCATGCCCGCTTCTGGCGCCCCTTCCAGGAGGAGCCGATGCGACTGTTCGAAGCGCTTGCGTAGCCTTTGGAGTCCCGCTTGCTCATTCTGGCCTTGGGAGACCAGGAAGGCCTTTCGAGTCACCCGTTCGATTAGCATCCGCTGCCGACCGGCGAGGTTCACTGCCCTGCGTTCCCCAGGCATGTTCAGATAGACCAAGGCGACACTGACGAGTGCGGATACCAGCATGATCAAAGCAGACCAGGCGAATTGACGAAAGATGCTGGTGGGGCCGAATTTCTGAAAACGCTGCCTTAGCCGGAGGCCCAAGCTTTTCCCCATCGCGTGGCCTTTCCTTTCCGGAAGTCCGGAAGCTGGCTGTAGCCTGGTTAGCATTGCCCCTCTAGGAACGGCGGGCTCCGCACATTGGGCCGGTGGCCCCCCCCTTCTAGTTACCCCCCGTCCTCTGCCTTCCCCGCCTCTCGAGGCGGGACAGCTCGATCGGAGCTTTGGGCGGCTTTCTCTGGAATGCTCCCGCTTTCCGGATCCGCTCCCTGGAGTGGGGACACTAGGCGCCTCCAGTACCGGCTAATCTGGCCCCTGCCTCAGGGGAAAGAGCTCATCCGCTTGGCATGGTGCAGCTTGAAAGGAAAGGCAACGAGGAGACGGCGATTGCTAAAGGATTGCCCGGCCATGGAGGTCCCCCCCTTTGGGGCCAGTGGGATTTGTGATCGTAGGCAAGAACATGCCACCCAGGCGAGGCGTTGCGCAAGCCTTCCCGAAAGGCCCTCGGTGGATCCCATTGGCAAGTGCAACCCCGAGCTGTTCGCTGAAGGCTTCCAGTAGCTCGCCAGCTCAAGCACTTGCGGGGTAGGGTGTTGTATAGCTAAAGGGCTTCCTCCAGGTCCTCCTACTGTGGCCATCCAGACGAACAGGAAGCTCCCCATGAGGAATAGGAAGGCCGTACGGGCTCATCAAAGCCATCCCACCTCGAAAGACAGACAGGAAGGTAACCAGGATGGAGGCCAGGGGCTACGGGGCGGAGCTGAGCGAATAGGGCCTCTTATCCGACCCGGCCCGTTTCCCTCAGCGGGA
This sequence comes from uncultured Gammaproteobacteria bacterium, assembly GCA_964452535.1. Classification (GTDB taxonomy): domain Bacteria; phylum Pseudomonadota; class Gammaproteobacteria; order Thiohalorhabdales; family Thiohalorhabdaceae; genus Thiohalorhabdus. The sequence continues at coordinate 4,176 of CAYVMM010000133.1, forward strand.
TGACCCAGTAGGGCCAGCGTGCGCCGGGGAATGACTTGCGGAGCTCACCCAGCAGGGCTTCCAGTCGGTCGGTATCCACACGGACCCGAACCAGGAGCCGGCGCTG
>CAYVMM010000134.1:0-4231 GCA_964452535.1 uncultured Gammaproteobacteria bacterium
CCGTTGTCGCCGACGAGGCCCATCTTTTGGCCCTCGTGCACGGTAAGGTCGGCACAGGTCAGCAGATCCTCGGCCCCCCGGCGCAGGGTGATGTTCTCCAGCTGCAGCATGGTTGAGTGGTATCGCTCTTGGGGGAAATATTGCAGAGGGAGTGGCCATCTATCCGAACCGCGGAATCGGCCTGGAGCGCTCCCGCCGCGGGGGCACTAGGATACCGCAATATCGCCGCTTCCCGGTAACCCGGCTTGTCATACCGGAAAGGCTTCTCCCGCTGGATCGCCGTATCCATCTTGCGGGGCTATTCGAAACCTACTGGCGCTGGCACGGCAACAACCAGTGGCAGTTGTCGCATCGCCTGAAGTCCAGCAGGGCCTGACGGAGCTCCTCGACGGTGGCGAAGACGCCACCCCCAGCCGCTGTTTCTTCAGGCTCCGGATGAAGCGTTCGACCCCGCCGTTAATAGATAGATCAAGGAATCCCAGCACTGACCCCAATAGTAGCGCGGTAATCCGTCTCGTGAGCGTGCTCGTTCCGGTCTTGCCAAATCGGTACCCCGAACGAGGTGAAAATTGCCCATCGAGGGCTCAGGCTGTAGCGCACGCCCGGTGAAAACAGCAGTCGATGCCCCCCGGTGCTTTCCAGCTCCTCGCCGGCCTCCTCAGTGCGCCCTTCCCAGAGCCCATTCAGCTCAACCACCCAGGACCACCGGCCATGGACATGATTACCGCTTCCATTGGATTTGTGTTTGTGGCCAGCCGGGGCGGAGCCCGGGCGATAGACCACAGCCCCACCGTATTCCAAGGCATTCCCCAAGGTAGTCTCCCGACTGCCTTCGGTGGCAAGACGGTAGAAGGCTTCCAGATGAAAGGTGAACGGGCCGTTCATGCGCGTTGCGGCAAGCCCAATTAGGGGGTCCCAGGATCCCGACCCCGGTTGGTGCTTCACTTCGAATCGATCCCCGTCTTGCGTTCGATCCGAAGTCAGGCCGGTGGGGGCTTGGACGCCCAGAGCGAGCGCCGCCCGCCACTGTGCCCCTCGCCAGAACTGATACTTGCCAAAGACCGACAGGTCGCCCGGCCCCACCGAGTCCCCGGAGCGATGGACATGCGCTGCCCCTCCATGGGCGCCCCCATGACGGATGTCGTTCCGGCGGACATAGGGCATGCTTAGCGACAGGGAGAGTCGTTGGGTAACCCCAAAGGCAGCGTTTAGATAAGTGACAAACAGGGAATCCAGGCTGTCGGCGTGCTCGTCGTTGGCAGCAAACCGCTTCAGAGCCTCGTCGGAAAACGCCTCCAGGTCGGTGTATTCCAGGCGCAAGGAGAGCCCGGCGCTCCCTGGCGGGACAATCGTCGCCGATAAGGTATTGATGGCGGCGCCCGGGCCTTCCCCGAATGCGACGCCAGGATGGTCGGCTTGAGCGTGGAGTGGGGCCAAACCCAACCCCCCAACCAAAAGGATGAAAGCTGTTAATGGTCGGAACCGCACCAAATGCCTCCTGAGGTGGTAAACAGAGCAGTAGCCAAGGTCCTCAGCCCGTGTCAAAGCGACTCGCAGTCGGTTTAATAGCTCTCAGTAGAAGTTGCCTAACTGCTTGCTTCTTTTCGCACGAGGCCGTAGGAAGCGCCCGGATAGGAGATTGGAGGGTATAACACCTAAACTCCACCAGGGATGCGGCATATTGTCGCAGGGGGATAGGTCGACCATGATCCAAAAGAAAGGAGGAGTGCCCACACCTCGAGGGATTAGGTTGGAGCCGCGGCGGCTTGACCACCAAGGTCCCTCAGCGAGTCGAGGGCACCGGCAAGCCGCTGGCGATCGTGCTCACGCCGGACCAGCGCCATGAGACAGCTGTCTTCCGTCAACGGATCGAAAGGCGGCCGGATGAAGCTAGCCGGGCGCAATCGGCCGCGCCGTGGGGTCGACGACAAAGGCGATAGCCGCTGCACCATTCGCCGCGATACGGCTTGGGTTCTGGGTTGGCATACCGACCTATCCGGCATGAGCCAAAGAGGATGGAGTAAGGCGTTTCCAAGTTGCCCCGGTGTACGAAGCCCGCTTAAGAATGGAACAGACCGACAACCGCCCTTCAATAACCTTACCGCTTACCGGACAGCTTCTTCCTCAATCGCCGCCTATAGTATGGGGGCTCGGAGGATTATGCAGCTTCCGATGGAGGCTATCAGGGTTTGAGTTGTCGTACACCTTAAGAACCTCGACCGGTGTCCGAGCGTCCAGGGTTTACTTAGGGATCTGACCGTTATACAAGCGGCGATAGCGTTCCAGGGTTTCCTCCATCGCTTCCCGATTCCGCAGATGGACGGAGACCAGGACTTCGCTGATCCGGCCGTTGAAGCGCTCCACCAAGGCGTTGGTCTCCGATTGGCGGGGTGGAATGAGCCGGTGCTCGATGCCCTGTTCGGCGCACAGCTTGTCGACAGGATGCCTGCCGGAGGGTGCCCCTCCGGGCCATTCAACCGGTCCGTGAAACAGGCCTGGTTGTCCGAAAGCAGGTGCGTGATCCGGAACGGCGCCTGCTGAATCAGCTTGTTCACGAAGGAACGTGCGGTCGCCGCCTGTGGTCATCGCGGATCTCGAAATACACCTAGCGGCTGGCCCGGTCGATGGCCACATACAGGAAGCGGTGAGCGGACTCTTCATTATCCGGCCTAGCTTGGGACACAGCTAACCTTGGCTGGGTCGACGGGGAGAAAAGGGCGAAGAGGGAACTTGGGAGGGAAGTTTTGCTCGAACCAATGCCTGCTGTTAAGGTGTGAAATTTTCATGGTTACGATGAAAGACCTATATGGATGAACCATCAGCTAGGCGGATCCTGCAGGAAGTTGCCGGGGATTCCAGCCGGGTCATTTTCGTAAGTCACACCGAACAGCGGATGGCGAAACGGGGAATTTCGAACGCCCAGATTATCCGCGCCTTGAGAAATGGCCGGATCGTGGAAGGGCCGTTTCCCGACCCGAAGATGGGCGCTGGGTGGCGATTAACCTTGGAAACCCTATCGGCGGGCGACCCCCTTCAAGTCGTGGTCACTATCGATGAAGACGAGGCCGGAAATCAGGTGCTCGTGATTACAGCTTTTTGGTCGAGCAATTAGGCCAAAGGGAGAACGCGATGAGCGAAGTTAAAGATGGACTGCTCCATTACACTGGGTCTGAGCTTAGCAACGTCTGGCTCCGGAACGGGTTCGAGGAGCAAGAGACCCCTTACGGCAGGGGCTTGGTGATCCACGACCTCGAGGAACTCCATCGCGCCATTGGGCTATTTCTTGTGAATAACCGGGAAGAGCTGTCCGGGGAAGAGTTGCGCTTCCTCCGGAAGGAAATGGATCTTCCTCAAAGCCAACTGGCTGATCTGCTGGATGTCACTACCGATACCCTACGGGGTTGGGAAAATGGGCGGAGTGCGATTTCCGGGCCGGCTGATAAATTGGTCCGCTTCATCTATATGGAAGCCGTTTCCGAGCAACCGGTTACCCGGATCCGGGAGCGTCTTGAGCGGATTGCCCAGTTGAACCGGACGGTTTATGCCGAGCGAATGGAATTCGAGGAAACGGCCGAAGGCTGGGGGCTGGCTTCAAAAGCGGCCTGAGCATGGATCGCCTTGGGGTTGCAGCACCGGTATATGCCCTATCGGCGCGGTCCTTTGGGGCGAGGTTGAATGGGGGCGAGGGCTTAACGTAGTTAGACCAAAATTCTGGTCGGAGTTGGTGATGGCTGCCCAGGAAGTCAGCCCGAGAGAAAGAGAAAGGGGTCAGGTCTTGTATTTTGTCTCTTACCTGTTCGGTTCGCTCTATGGCTCGCCTACTCCGTCAAATACCCTGGCCCCCTGTCCCATGTCACCACCCGCGTTGACGGGCGAGAGTGGATCTACCGGGACGACGCGGATCGTCAGGTCTTCCTGGACCTGCTCGGGGAGGTGGTGGGCTCCTTCAACTGGGCGCTGTATGCCTATTGCCTCATGGGCAACCACCACCACCTGCTGGTGGAAACCCCGGACGCCAATTTCGGGCAAGGCATGCGTCAGCTCAACGGCGTCTATACCCAGCGCTTCAACCGTCGCCACGGCCGGGTAGAGCATGTTTTCCAGGGGCGCTACAAGGCGATCCTGGTGGAGAAGGACGCCTACCTGCTGGAGCTGGCGCGCTACACCGTCCTCAATCCCGTCCGGGCGGGTCTGGCCGGGGAGACGGGCGAGTGGCCATGGAGAAGTTACC
>CAYVMM010000135.1:0-4227 GCA_964452535.1 uncultured Gammaproteobacteria bacterium
CCGCATTCCCCAAAAAGGCCTCCGGTCCAGTGTTCTCCTGGAGAACCTTTGCTTCGGTCCTTGTTGCGCCTTTTCAAAGCCCGAGGGCGGATTCCAGCGCCTCGGTTGAAAAGTCCAATATTGTCCCCATCTGAATTGCAGTGAAGTCGTTTGAAGGCCGCTTTTCAAGCCCTAGCTCAAGGGGAGCCAGGTGCCGCGACTTGCGGGAAACGGGGCTTCCCCTATTGATCCATCCGGGCTTCTTTGTAGATAAGGGGCTAGAAAAAGTAGCCAGGTCCCGCGTTAAGGCGATTGGCCAGCTCTGTTCAACGGCTTGTAGAGCCCGCCCCTGGCGAAGGGGATCGGTGGGGGGCTTCTGTGCGAGAGGCGTACATCGAGTGAGAGCAAGGGATTCGCCTGATGTGCCTCTTCTTCGCGAAGCCCGTACTGAAAAAGGGCCCCATCTAGGCCAGCGGAGGCATCCATGCGTACGGACAAATTAACTACCAAATTCCAGCAGGCACTCCAAGACGCCCAGTCGCTTGCCTTACAGAACGATCACCAACAAGTGGAGCCGATCCATCTATTGACTGCGATCCTCGACGGGGAGGGGGGATCGGCGCGCTCGATCTTAGCCAAGGCCGGGGTGCTGGTGGATCGATTGCGTGCGGCGATGGGCCGAGAGATCGACAAGCTCCCCCGGGTCACCGGCGGTGAGGCCGGGGAGGTCTACGTCTCCCGCAACCTAACCAATGTGTTGAACGCCGCCGACAAGGAAGCCAGTAAGCGGGGCGATTCTTACATTGCTACAGAACACTTCCTGCTCGCCTTAACTACAGACAAAAGCCCTGCTGGTCAGGCGCTGAAGGACGCTGGCGGCGACCGGGCGGCACTGGAAAAGGCCGTGGAAGAGGTAACGGGAGGTGAGCAAGTCGAGGATCCCGGTGCCGAGGACCAGCGAGAGGCCTTGGAAAAATACACCATTGACCTCACCGAGCGAGCGAGCCAGGACAAGCTTGATCCGGTCATTGGCCGCGACGAGGAGATCCGCCGAACCACCCAGATCTTATCTCGGCGCACCAAGAATAACCCCGTGCTGATCGGCGAAGCAGGCGTTGGTAAGACCGCCATCGCCGAAGGTTTGGCCCAGCGCATCGTCAACCACGAAGTCCCTGAGGGCCTGCGCGACAAGCGTCTGCTGTCGCTGGATCTGGGGAGCCTCATGGCCGGGGCCAAATATCGGGGCGAATTCGAGGAGCGGATGAAGGCCGTCCTCCAGGAGATCGAGCGGGAGGAAGGGCGGATCATCTTGTTCATTGACGAGATTCATACCGTGGTCGGCGCCGGCAAGGCCGAAGGGTCTATGGACGCGGGAAATATGCTCAAGCCGGCCCTGGCGCGTGGAGAGCTCCATTGCATCGGCGCCACCACCCTCAATGAGTATCGGGAAAACATCGAGAAGGATGCTGCCCTGGAGCGCCGGTTCCAGAAATTGATGGTGGATGAGCCCTCTGAGGAGGACACCGTAGCCATCCTGCGTGGCCTCAAGGAAAAATACGAGGTCCATCACGGGGTGCGCATTACGGACCCGGCCATTGTGGCCGCGGCCAAGCTCTCGCATCGCTACATTACCGATCGGAAGCTTCCCGATAAGGCCATCGATCTGATCGATGAAGCGGCAAGCCGGCTGCGTCTGGAGATTGACTCCAAACCGGAGGAGATCGACGAGATCGAGCGCCATCTAACCCAGCTCAAGATCGAGCGGGAGGCCCTTAAGAAGGAGAGCGACGAGGCCTCCAGGAAGCGATTGGCCGATCTTGATGAAACCATCAGCGAGCAGCAGGCCAAGCTCGATGAGATTGCCCAGGATTGGGAGAAGGAAAAGGCGGCCATCGAGGAGCACCAGCACGCCAAGGAGGAGCTGGAGCGGGCCAAGGCCGAGATGCAGCAGGCCCAGCGCGCCGGTGATCTCAACCGGGTGGCGGAGATCCAGTACTCCAAGATCCCGGAGCTGCAGAAGAAGGTCGAAGCGACCAGCGAGACCCCCCACGAAATGCTCCGAGAAGAGGTCACCGACAACGAGGTCGCCGAGGTGGTCTCTCGCTGGACCGGCATTCCGGTCTCCCGGATGCTCGAGGGGGAACGCGAGAAGCTGCTCAAGATGGAGGACCGACTCCATGAGCGCGTGGTAGGCCAAGAACAGGCCGTACAAGCGGTCTCCGACGCCATCCGGCGCTCCCGGTCCGGCCTGTCTGACCCCAATCGACCGATCGGCAGTTTCCTGTTCCTGGGGCCCACGGGCGTAGGCAAGACGGAGCTTTCCAAGGCCCTGGCGCAGTTCCTGTTCGACTCGCAAGAGGCCCTGGTCCGGATCGACATGTCCGAGTACATGGAGAAGCACTCGGTGGCTCGACTCATTGGCGCCCCGCCTGGGTACGTAGGTTACGAGGAGGGCGGTCATCTAACCGAGACGGTGCGCCGGCGACCGTACTCGGTGATCCTGCTTGACGAGGTCGAGAAGGCCCATTCGGATGTGTTCAATATCCTGCTTCAGGTCCTCGATGATGGTCGACTCACTGACGGCCATGGTCGCACCGTGGATTTCCGCAACGCGGTTTTGATCATGACTTCCAATCTGGGCTCAGAACGGATCGTCTCCATGGAGGGTCAGTCCCAAGAGCGGATTCGTGAGGCGGTCATGGAGGTGGTGCGCAGTGAGTTCCGGCCCGAGTTCCTGAATCGGGTCGATGAGATGATCGTCTTCCAGCAGCTCGAGCAAGAGCAGATCAAGGAGATCGTTCGGATCCAGTCCCAGTACCTACGCGAGCGTGTGCGGGAAAAGGACATGGACCTGCGAATCTCTGAAGCAGCCCTGGAAAAGATAGCCGAGGCCGGCTTCGATCCGATCTACGGTGCCCGTCCGCTCAAGCGGGTTCTGCAACATTGGGTGGAGAACCCCCTAGCCAGAGAGATCCTGGCTGGTAACTTCTTCCCCGGTGACTGCATTGCGGTGGATGTGGAAGGCAGCGAGCTCGTCTTCCAGCGAGAGCAGCCGACGGCCTACGAGGAGGCGGCTACCGCTTGAGCAAAGGTGCTCTCTCCTCCGAGGCGTCGGAAGGGTAGGGGGGCTGCGATTGGATCAGAGTAAGAGGGGGCTAAGAGGAATCCGGGTGGTGCTCGTAGGCTTGGATCGTGTTTTGCAAGAGGGTGGCGACGGTCAGAGGGCCAACGCCCCCGGGGACCGGGGTGATCCAGCCCGCCCGCTCCTTAGCCCCCTCGAAATCGACATCGCCGACCAAACGGTTGTTGGACAAGCGATTCATGCCGACATCGATTACCACCGCCCCCTCTCGGATCCAATCTCCGGGGATGAGGTGGGCTCGGCCAGCGGCTACCACCAATAGCTGGGCGCGTCGAACGTGGAGCGCTAGGTCCTCCGTGGCTCGGTGGCACACGGTAGTGGTGGCCCGGGCCATGAGGAGTTCTAGGGCCATGGGCCGGCCAACGTGGTTAGAGGCGCCCACCACTACCGCCTCCAGGCCCTTGGGATCGATGCCATAGGCTTCGAGGAGGGTCATAACGCCCCGAGGCGTACAAGGTCGGAACCGCGGGTGCCGCTGGACGAGCCGGCCCATATTGTACGGGTGAAAGCCGTCCACATCCTTGCTGGGATCGATGGTTTCGATGACTGCAGCGGGATCGATATGCTCTGGAAGGGGAAGCTGGACTAAGATGCCGTTGACTTCCGGATCGGCGTTTAGCCCTTGAACCCTGGCAAGGAGCTCCTCCTGGCTGATGTCCTCCGACAGCTCATAAGAAAAGGAGCGGATGCCGGTTCGATCGCAGGCCGTTCGTTTGTTTCGTACGTAGATCCGCGAGGCAGGGTCCGTGCCCACGAGAACCACAGCCAGGCCTGGAGGACGATGACCGTTTTGGACGCGATTGGTAATGGTTTCCGCTAACTCGCCCCGGAGTCGGGCAGCGACGGCCTTGCCGTCGATGATCTGGGCCAAAGCAAGTCCCTATGGGCATTTTTGAATGAGGGGCTGGGCGAGTGGACGGATTGAGCCGCCGATTTCGCCTTGGTAGGAACATCCTGCCATGGATCCATGCCAAGTGCAAAGCCGCGGATTGACGGGGAAAAAGGCATTAAGGTAGGATAAAAGTGGCTCGGGGTGTGGCGCAGCCTGGTAGCGCACCTGCTTTGGGAGCAGGATGTCGGAGGTTCAAATCCTCTCACCCCGACCA
>CAYVMM010000136.1:0-4225 GCA_964452535.1 uncultured Gammaproteobacteria bacterium
TGTTTTCCGAATAGGCTGGGAAGGAGAGAAGCGGCTATGCTAAAATAAGAAAACTAATTTATTTATTTCCTTTTTGCCCCTTCACCTGGCCTTTCCCCCTTTCTTCCTCAATCATCCCGATCTTGAGCATACCTTAGCCTGCGGCGCAGTGATATGCCGTACGGACCGGGCGACAGCTTGGGTGCTATGGAAGCGCCTCAGGAAATTGCCAGCGAGAACCAGACGAGGGTAGGTCATGGAGGTTTCGGTGAATGCGGAGTCGGGCCTTCAGCGGCAAATGACAGTCACGGTTCCTGCCGAGCGGGTGAATCGCGAGCTGAACGAGCGCCTTCGTCGGCTTGCTCGGGAGGTCAATCTGCCTGGGTTCCGTCCGGGTAAGGTCCCCATTGCCCTTATGGAGCAGAAGTACGGGGAGCGGGTCTATGAGGAGGTTAAGAACCGACTCGTATCCGAGACCTACAGCCAGGCCTTGGAGGAGCAGGCCCTAAATCCTGTTGCCCAGCCCGATTTGAAGGCGGGGGAGCTTAAGCGGAACAGCGATTTTGCCTACACGGCTACTTTTGAGGTCTATCCCGAGATTGCCCCTCAAGGCTACAAAGGCCTTGCCATTGCCTGGCCTACCGCGGAGGTGGATGAGGCGGTCGTTGACAAGACCCTCGCCCGCTTACGTGAGGCCCAGGCTACCTATGAGCTGGTTGAGCGGGCGGCGGAGGAAGGGGATCAGCTCGTCGTTGATTTCGTCGGCCGCATCGAAGGGGAGAGCTTCGAAGGGGGGCAGGCCAGCGATTACACTCTGGAGTTGGGGGCTGGACGCCACTTGGAGGCCCTGGAGGAGGGTCTGAAAGGGACCTTGCCGAGGGAAACGCGCACGGTGACGGTCCCCTTCCCGGCGGACTATCCCCGCGAGGAGCTGGCCGGACGGACCGCCGAATTCGAGGTGGTGGTTAAGTCCGTCCAGGAAAAGCGGATCCCTGCCTTGGACGAGGCGTTTGTCCGCTCCTTCGGGGTGGAAGACGGGAGCATCGAGACCCTTCGCGAAGAGGTCCGCCATGGCTTAGAGCGAGAGATCCAGGAGAAGATCCGGCATGAGGTCCGGCGCCAGCTCTTTGATCAGCTCGCCGAGCAAGCCGAGTTCGAGGTCCCCGAGCAGCTGGTGGCGCGTCAACTGGAGCAGCTGGTGCAATCCCATCAGGACCAGTACCGCCAGCAGGGGCTCGATCCGGAGACACTGGATCTGGATACGCAGTCCCTTCGGGACCGGTTCCGGGACGAAGCCATTCGGCAAGTCAAGATTGGTTTGTTGATCCCGGAAATTGCCCGGGCGGAAGGCCTGGAGGTCAGTCAGGACGAGCTGCGTCAGAAGGTTGAACAATTGGCTGAGCAGTATGGGGACCAACGGGACCAGTTCCTGCGCTGGGTAAGCCAGAACCGGGAGCAGATGCAGGAGATCGAAGGTAGAGTCCTGGAGACCAAGGTGGTAGATTGGCTTTTGAAGTACGCCCAAGTAACGGAGGAGGCGGTCTCGGCTGGCGCCTTGCTAGGATGGGAGCAGGATGAGACCCGGGAAGAAGCAGAGCCGGAACGGGGGTAGCTGGTCGGCGCACCACCGGCGCCAGGTCCTTTTGAGCTTTCCGCACAGGGGGTGAGTCGGCCGGCTTGAAATCGGTGCCCGGCGCCACCATCTTCGGGACAGGCCGTTCCGGGACTCGCCAACGATTTGGAACGCGGTTAACGAGCTAGGAAAACCAATTTGGTAGCGGAGAAGCGAAGCATCAACAGTAGCGGCGATGTGCAGGGGCTGGGCTATGTGCCCATGGTGGTGGAGCAAACGGGCCGTGGTGAGCGGGCCTATGACATCTACTCGCGCCTGCTCAAGGAACGGATCGTTTTTCTGGTGGGACCGGTCGAAGACCAGACTGCCAACGTGGTAGTGGCTCAGTTGTTGTTTCTGGAGGCCGATAACCCCGATAAGGACATCTACCTCTACATTAACAGCCCGGGTGGCTCGGTAACGGCAGGCTTGGCCATCTATGACACCATGCGCTTCATCCGGCCGGCGGTGTCCACACTGTGTGTGGGCCAAGCCGCGAGCATGGGAGCGCTGCTGCTGGCTGGTGGGACGCCAGGCAAACGGCATATCCTGCCCCACTCCCGAGTCATGCTCCATCAGCCTTTGGGCGGCTTCCAAGGCCAGGCAACGGATGTCGACATCCACGCTCGGGAGATCTTGAAGACGCGAGAGACCTTGAACACCATCCTGGCCGACTGCACCGGTCAGAGCTATGATCGGATCCAGGAGGACACCGAGCGCGACTTCTTTATGGCCGCCAACGAGGCGGTGGATTACGGGGTTGTGGATGCTGTCCTCGAGCGCCGCCCTGCAGGGGGGACCGATTAAAGGGTTTGACCATGGGCAATGATAACCGCAATAACGATGGGGAACAGCTCCTCTACTGCTCCTTTTGCGGGAAGAGCCAGCACGAGGTCCGGAAGCTGATTGCTGGGCCTTCCGTATTCATTTGCGACGAATGCGTGGATTTGTGCAATGAGATCACCGCGGAGGAGGAGGAAGAGGCCGCTTCTGCTCAAGGAGGCGAGGGCCTGCCGAGGCCTCGGGAGATCTATGACACCCTAGACGATTTCGTGGTGGGCCAGGAGTACGCCAAGCGGGTCCTGGCGGTGGCCGTCTATAATCACTACAAGCGCCTCGAGTCTCAGGAGACGAGCGGCGAAGTGGAGCTCGCCAAGAGCAATATCTTGCTCATGGGCCCCACGGGGTCGGGTAAGACTCTGTTGGCTCAGACCTTGGCCCGGATCCTGAACGTGCCGTTCGCCATCGCCGATGCCACCACGCTGACAGAAGCGGGCTATGTGGGCGAGGACGTTGAGAACATCATCCAAAAGATCTTGCAGAACTGCGATTACGAGGTGGAAAGGGCCCAAAAGGGGATCGTTTACATCGATGAGATCGATAAGGTTACCCGCAAATCGGAAAATCCCTCCATTACGCGCGATGTCTCCGGCGAGGGAGTTCAGCAGGCCCTGCTCAAGCTGATCGAGGGTACTACCGCTTCGGTGCCGCCGCAGGGCGGCCGCAAGCACCCTCAGCAGGAGACCCTGCAGGTCGATACCACCAATATGCTGTTCATCGCCGGCGGCGCCTTTAATGGATTGGAGGAAGTGGTCCGCCGCCGGACTGCCCAGGGAGGAATTGGCTTCTCAGCCGAGGTCCACAGCGAAGAAGAGCGGGGCAAGCGCGACGAGCTCCTGCATCAAGTAGAGCCCGATGACTTGATCAAATACGGCTTGATCCCCGAATTCGTAGGTCGGCTGCCGGTGCTGGCTACTCTCGACGAGCTGGACGAAGGGGCCTTGGTTCGCATCTTGACGGAGCCCAAGAACTCCCTGGTAAAGCAATATCAGCGCCTTTTCGAGATGGATGGTGTGGAGCTTGAGATCCGAGACGATGCCCTTCGAGCGGTGGCGCGCAAGGCCATCGAGCGGGGCACCGGAGCGCGGGGGCTGCGCTCCATTCTGGAGTCGGCCATGCTCGATATTATGTACGAGCTGCCTTCCATGACCGCGGTCAAGAAATGCGTTATCGACGACGGCCTTGTTACCGGCGAAGGCGAGCCCCTGCTCATTTACGAGGACGAGGACGAAGGCCGGTGTGCTGGTAGCCCTGCCCAGGGCTGAGTCCCCCTCCCCAGAGCTTCCCAGCCTCGCTTTCGGCTCTGGATACGTCCGTTACGGAGTCTGGGAAAGGTAAGGAAAGAATGGCAGAAGAAGAAAGCACCCAGATTACAGCACAGACGGGCGACGAAGTCCCGGTTTTGCCTCTGCGGGATGTGGTGATTTTCCCGCATATGGTCATCCCCCTGTTCGTCGGCCGGGAGAAGTCCATCGCGGCCCTCGAGGAGGCGATGGCGAGCGACAAGCAGATCTTGCTGGTGGCCCAAAAGGACGCCTCGGAGGATGAGCCGAGTCCTGAGGGGATTCACCAGGTAGGTACCTTGTCCACGATCCTCCAGCTCCTCAAGCTGCCCGACGGCACGGTCAAGGTGCTAGTGGAGGGCGGCAAGCGTGCCCGTGTGGAGGGCTTTCAAACGGGCGATAAGCTGCACTCCGCGCGCATCGCGTTCCTCTCCGAAGGTCCCGTCGAGGATAAGGAGATGGACGCGCTCATGCGCTCGGTGGTCAACCAGTTCGAGCAGTACGTCAAGCT
>CAYVMM010000137.1:0-4202 GCA_964452535.1 uncultured Gammaproteobacteria bacterium
GAATGGTCGGAGCTCCGGTCGTGCTGACTCGCCGGGTGGACAACCCCGAGCCCGGTTGGTGGGCCCGCTGGAAGTACAGCCAGTGCGCCACCGTGATTGCCATTTCCCGGGGGATCCGCGAAGTCTTATTAGGGGAAGGGGTCCCTGAGGAGCAGATCGCCGTCGTACCCAGCGCGGTGGACCCAGAATGCTACTCCGAGCCCTGCGATCGAGCTTGGTTGGAGGAAAAGCTCGGTCCCTTAGGTGAAGGCCCGCTGATCGGGATTATCGCCCAGCTCATCCAGCGTAAGGGCCACCAGGACCTACTGGCCGCCCTACCCCAAATCGGGATCCAGGCCCCCGGAGCCCAAGTCTTATTTCTGGGGCAAGGCCCTATGGAATCCCAACTCCAGAAGCAGGCAAAGCACCTAGGGATTACGGATAGAGTCCACTTCTGTGGGTTCCGCGACGATCTGGATCGGATCCTGCCTTGCCTCGATATGGTGGTCCACCCTGCCCACAGGGAAGGACTGGGAGTCGCCCTTTTGGAGGCCACCGCAGCGGGAGTGCCCATTGTGGCTACCCAAGTAGGGGGAATCCCCGAGGTCGTGCACGATCAGGTGAACGGCTTGCTCGTGCCGCCGCATGAACCGGCCTGGATCACTGAGGCCATTACTGCCCTACATCGCGACCCCCAATGGCGTCAACGCATGGGGGAAAAAGGCCAGCACCTGGTGCGGGAAGCCTTTTCGCCAAATGCAATGGTTCAAGGGAATCTAGCCATTTATCGGAGGCTGGTGCCGCTAAAGGGGCCCTTTGTTGCCCAAGAGCAGTGACTTCTGGACCGACGGGCAGCCAGAGCTTGCCCCCGATCTCGCCATCCTGTCCAAGTTCAGTCGCCATGGTGGGATCGCCCGAATCATGGTCAATCTGGCCAACTCGGCCGCGCGCAAAGGCTATTCCGTGGATATCCTGCTGGCCAGCGGGGAGTGTCCCTATCCGGAAGCCCTCCATCCGAAAGTCCGCATCCATGCCTTTCAGACAGGGAGCGTCTACGGGGGTCTGCCCGCCCTTCGGAGGTACCTCCGGCGCCATCGTCCCCTGGCCCTACTCGCCACGGGGGAACGCCCAACCTTATTGGCGGCGGCTGTAACCATGCTGGCAGGCAATGCCCGCCCACACCAGATGGGCTTCCGCTTGGCCATTCCCCCATCCAGCCATATCGAGGCCCGAGGATCTCTCCAGGCGAAGCTGCGCCGGTTTGGGGTGCGTCGCTTATACAGGCGCGCGGACTCCATTATTGCGGTCTCCCAAGGAGTCGCCGATGACCTCCTTGGCGTCGCTCCCCAACTGGCCCCTCGCCTCCGGGTCCTGCCCAATCCCACGGTGACCGACAACCTCTACCGCCTCGCCCAGGTCCCCGTGAACCACTCCTGGCTGGCCTCAGGGAAGCCCCCCCTCATCCTGGGAGTAGGACGCTTTACCCCGCGCAAAGATTTCCCAACCCTGATTCGAGCCTTCGAGCAGCTGCGATGGGAGCACTCAGCGCACCTGATCCTCCTCGGTGATGGCCGGGAACGACGGAGCCTGAGCAACCTTTGTGCGAAATTGGGGATAGCAGAGGCCGTGGACTTTCCCGGTCCGTGCGACAACCCCTACCCCTATATGGCCCGGGCGAATGTGCTCGCCTTCCCTTCCCGAGGTGGGGAAGGCTCCCCTAATGTGCTGAAAGAGAGCCTGGCGCTAGGGCTGCCGGTGGTAGCCACCGATTGCCAAAGTGGCCCCCGAGAGATCCTCGAGAACGGGCGCTTGGGGCGCCTTGTCCCCATTGGCGATCCCAACGCTATGGCCCATGCGCTGGCCGCCACCTTGGCAGCCCCTCCCAATCCGGCTCGTCTTCGGGAAGGGGTGCAACGGTACCGTGACGAATTAGCCACCGCCGCCTACCTGGAAGCCTTGGACCTCCCTGTACCAACCGAGCCAGCGCCCTTACCATCCTCCTAACCCTTGGCCCCTTTATGCTTCTCCCCCTCTCCCAGGGGATAACCATGGGCAGCCAAGCCAAGGTTCCGCTCCCTATCAAGCTTATAGTTGCTCTCAGCATAGTATCGGGCCGCAATGGCCTTCACCTCGGAGCTAAGCTCGAACCCAGCAAGATTCAGCATTCGACTCAAGCGGCTCAACCTGCGAAGTAAAAGGACACGCAATCGACGGAAGCCAGGGATAGAGAGGAAATAGTGCTTGTCCGGGACATCGCGCCAGCTAAAGCGGTTCAGCCCTCGCGCCAGGGGCAGAAGAAGCGCGGGGTAACTGGGATTGACGACCTCCATGGGGAGCTCGCGCAGATCCACCTCCAGTCCCAACGCTTCAGCGAGCTCTTGAACGAAGCCTTTTCCTCGCTTCAGGAATTCCTCGAAGGGAAAAACATGAACCCGCCCCTCGCCAAATACTTCCTCGTAATGGCGAATCAGGGCATGATAGTCGAAATGAGCGAAAGAGAAATGCGGCCCTTCCCTTAGGGCGTAATGGGCTCCCCCGTAGCGACGCTCCGGAAAGAAATAGTGAGAGGCGGGATGGGTACCCCCCTCCTTGACATACTGGACATAGCTGGAAGCTAACGCCGTATACTGGCTTCGAATAAAGATCACAATGCGGGCATTGGGAAGCGTTCGATTAAGGCGGTAGGCAACATCCTTGGTCAAGCACCCTCTCAACCCCCCCGAATGGATATTGCCACTGAGCTCCTCTTCGCAAAGGAGAATGGCGTAATTTGGCCCTGCACGATCTAGGCCTAGGAGACGGCGGGAGGCGTCCGGCTCGAAGTGAAGAGCCATGGGCTCCAAAAAGGCTTGACGAACGACCGCTCGGGGGATGTAGCGAGCGTTGAGCACGGCCGGGTAGAACTGACGCTGGAACCAACCGGTCCCGGTCTTGTGGTAACCGATGTGGACAACAGGTTCGGGCGATCCCAAGGGGCCAATCTCAGACGTCTATCCCAGAAGTCAGGGACTTGTGAGTAGATGGCTCGCGAGAGTGCCGCCGAGCTGCACCCAGCAGCAAAAGGCCTAACAGAAGGATCAGCCAGGCTTTTCCCTCGGGGGCATCGTGGCGAACCTGTCCCAAGCTCAGGACCAGGAAGAAAACCCAGGCGGCCGTAACAAAGGCCAGAAGTGGGGGCTCAATTTGGCCTTCTCGGAAGGCTTGGCAGAAGTCCCATATAGACCAACCCAGCAATACAGCGAACCCGAGCAGACCGACCCCCCCCAGGCCCACCCCCAGTTGAACATAGAGGTTATGGAAATGGGGCCATTCTTTAAGGTGGGGGTAGCCGGTTTGCTCTACGGCCGACCGGAGGTTCCCCGGCCCCCATCCCCAGAGCGGATGCTCCCGAATTCCCGCCCAGCCCGCCACAAGCAAGTGGGCGCGAATTCGGACCGCTTCCGAAGTTTGCGACCCCATCTCGCCACTCCACACATCCTGGATATTGGTGCTGAGCTGGTAGATACGACGACCGACCATATCGTGACTCTGAAGGAGTACCAAAGTTGGCAGCAGGAGAAACGCTATCAATAGGGCCACCTTCCTACGACGGTCGGGCACGATACCTCGAATCCGGCCCATTCCAAGGATTGCCAAGACCAGAAGCGCCAGCGCCAGGGCAACCCAAACCGCCCGGGACTGATTCCAGAAAACAATCAGAAGCAAAAGGGCCCCTATAGCGAGCACAATGGCGCCGAAGCCTAGCCCCCCTGTCTTCGAGAGCCTCCCCCAAAGGCGCCATACACCTTCAGGAGCCAGTATCGATACAGCGAGAAACCCTGTGGCAAAAAGGGCACCGATGGCGTTGGTATGGCCTGCAAACTGCAGACGCACCGTCCTTGCTCCGCTAAGGTAATCCCAGAGCTCCGTCCATGTGCAATAATAGAAAAAAGCCCCTAGAAGGCCGAGGATGTAGCAGGCCATTAGGCCATAGAGTCGCCGGTCTGTCTGATCCAGATGCCAAGCGAGGATCAAGGCGGGGAGACCCGCAATCATCAATAGATCCCCTGTCCGATCTTGCAGCAATCCGGCAACCTCGGGATATTGAAAGGTTGCCCAGTAGCCGCGGGCCAGGATATAAAGGCTTATGAAGAGGATTATCCAAAAAATGGGCGATTGCCAGGCAAAGCGGAGAAATGCGCTTGGCTGCAGCAACAGGGCAAGGAGCAGGATCCCGAGGGCAA
>CAYVMM010000138.1:0-4187 GCA_964452535.1 uncultured Gammaproteobacteria bacterium
CCCTATTCATGGGGCTGCGGTTCTTTATGTTCCGGATGAGCCGGAGAAATTAGAAGACTTTTCCTTGCAATAGCCGGCCTTACAAGACGGCTTTCAAAATGGAGCCACAGTGGCCAATTGGAAGCCGCCATGAGGGTCGGGTCGGCCTTGTTGCGAAAGGCCAAGGCTTATTGGCTAGCTCGGGCGGGATTCCCCCTGCCATGCTCGCTCCTGCCCGCCGCCGCATTATCTAATCAAGGCGATCCGGAGGCTAGCAGGGCACTGTGCCCGACTGTCGAGCAGGAGCTACCACACCGACGGGGTAGTGTGGCGGTTTCGGGAGGGAGAGAGCAAATTTAAAACCGCAGCACGACACTCTTTAAGGAACTTCAAACAAACCGAATTGCCGCAATTCCACAATTCTTACCTTTGTGTATCCAACTAGTCTAGCGATCTGGTTATCTATTATGCGATTCGGCTACGTCGATCTAGATGAGCAGTTACTCAGCGCCCATCGGGGTCCACCTCACCTTGCGGTCTTCGCGGGGGCGGGCGCTTCCATGGATAATCCCTCCAGTTTGCCCAGTTTTAAAAGCTTAGCGAGCCTCGTTGCAAAAGGAACAACTCACTTCCCAGACAACAAGGAAGAACCCGACCGATTCCTGGGACGCTTGTACGACAATGGGATCGACGTCTACCAGAGGGCTGCTGAACAGCTAGACGATCCGCAGTCTGAACCTAACTCCCTTCACCACGACCTACTCCGCCTCTTTGGTCATCAAGACCGGGTGCGGGTGGTTACCACCAACTTCGATCACCACTTTGAAACCGCCGCCCAAAACCTTTTCAGTAGTATACCGGCGGTCTACCGCGGTCCGGCACTGCCCTTGGGGCACGACTTCTCAGGGATCGTCGCCCTCCACGGCAGTGTGAACGAACCGGATCGGATGGTGCTAACGGACCAGGATTTCGGGCGCGCTTACCTAACGGAAGGATGGGCACGACGGTTCCTCACGACTTTATTTAACCAGTATGTCGTACTTTTTGTGGGGTACAGCCACAGCGAGCCGATCATGGACTACTTGGCTCGGGCGCTGCCTCCAAGGACTGAGCGGTTTGCCTTGGTTAAGCGAGACGATGACCTCGGCCTTTGGCACCAGCGTGGCATCGAACCGCTTCCCTACCCGATCGATTCCCACGGTGGTCATGCTTGCCTGCCAGAGGCGATCCAAGAGTGGGCTAAATGGAGCAATCAAGGGGCGTTAGAGACTGAGCGACAAATCCAGGAACGAATCGCCACTTCTTCGCCTTCGGATGAGGGAGCCCAAGATCTCCTCCAATGGGCGCTAAAAGACCCCACAGCCGTTCGATTCTTTACCCGCGCTGCCACTTCACCTGACTGGCTAGAATGGGCAGCCGAGCAAGGGGCCCTCCAACCTTTGTTCAAGCGAGCTGAGCTATCCGAAGTGACCCAGACAATAGTGAGGTGGGTGGCAGACTTTGCTCCCCAGTACCCAGATACCGTGTTCTTGCTCATCCAACGGCACGGGGGACAGCTGCACCCGCATCTCGCCCAGGCCATTGCCCGGCAAATCGGGCGTCTATCCGACCCAGACGGAGAAACGCTTGCTCGCTGGACTGCCTTCCTCATCCAACAGGGCGAGGACTTGGCCCCGTTCCATTTTGATCAACTTTTGAAACGTTGTCTGGCGCAAGAGGCCTATTCGGCAGCGGTTAGCCTCCTGGATTATCTGACCGCCCCACGGCTTAAGTCCAAGCGGTTGCCATTGCCAGACGGATCGGAAAAAGTAGACTTTGGGTTAAGCTATCCTCATGAGCACCCCCGCGGGTCGAGCCGGATCCTTGAGCTCTGGGAGCATCGGGCGAAATCCCGAGTGGGCAATCTGGCCCGCCTCCTCTGGCCAACCCTCGTCCGGAATCTCCAGGCTTCGTACACGCTGTTGCACACCGCGAATCAAGCTGATCCCGATCGGGACCCGATCAGCCGGCGCCGTTCAGCAATTGAGCCCCATGAGCAGGACCACGGCCTCACACGGCCTGCTGACCCCCTTATCAACGCAGCCCGGGATGTCCTGGATTGGGCCCTAGAGCAACACCCACTTCTTGCCCAGAGCTGGATCGACTCGCTCGCAGCAAGCGAGGCCCCCCTTCTTCGGCGGATCGCCCTGCATGGCATTCGCCACTCAAACCAGCTGAGGCCGGAGGCAAAGTTGCGGTGGCTGCTCAAGAAAGAAGGTTGGCTTGCCTCCCTGATGTTCAAACATGAGCTCTTGCTGTTGTTAAGGGAAACCTACCCGTCCGCCAGCGGCACGGCTCGCGAAGCGCTCCTCGAACGGGCAGAGCGCGAGATTGACGCTCAAGCCGACATGTGCCAAGAGGAGTTTCGAGCATACAAGAAGTACAATCTCATGTACTGGCTTACCCAAGCGGATCCAACGTGCCCGAAGGCCACGCACCGACTGAGCAGAATACAGGGAACCTACCCCCACTTTGAGCCGGAATACCCCGATCCAGATCAGACAGTCGGGGAAAGGACAATAAGCTGGTAAGAGACCCCGAAGGATGTAGAGGCTCTTCTCAGCAAGCGCCCCCAAGATCAGCTCGATGAGCTGCTTAACTTCCAAGGGGATTGGTTCAACGGCCCGACTCGAGGTGGATTGCGGAACGCCATTACCGAAGCCGTTCAGCAGGACTTTGACTGGTCCCGTAACTTGACCAACGCCCTGGTTAATCAAGAAGAATTCGCCACCGATCTTTGGGATGCCCTCCTCTGGGGCTGGAGCTACAGTGAGCTCGCCGAAGGGCAGTGGGCGGAAATCCTTTCCACTTTGGAGCGCAATAATCTCGCGGAGCATCACACACACGCCATCGCCAAGCTTTTGGAGGAGGGGGCCAGACAATCGAAGATTCCCAAGGCCTTATTCAATGAGGCGGATCAGGTTGCAGACCGAGTCTGGCAACATCTCAACGAGTATCACCCGTCGATGGGGCTTGATGCGCTCAATGAGGCCATCAATCATCCGGGTGGAAAACTAACGCTATTCTGGTTGCAGACCCTGGCCCAAACTTGTCAGGGGACGGGCTGTCCGGATAGCCTCCCACCCCCCTTTCGAGACCGCCTTGAGCGCGTGATCACAGAGGATTCCGAAGCCGCCAGACTGGGCCAGGTGGTACTGGCAAGCCAGCTTGGCTCTCTTTACAACCTCGAAGAGAGCTGGACGCGCGACTGGGTACTTCCCTTACTTGACTGGGAGACGGATCCGCATCGCGCCCAACAGGCCTGGGAGGGCTGGCTAGCCTGGGGACAGTGGAGCGATCCGCTACTCGAGGAACTGCTCCCGTTCTACCGCCAGGCTTTTTCAAAGAGACCCAAGCAATCGGAGGAGCAACGACGCCGCCTAGCGGAGCATGTGACGCATATCAGCCTCTTCGGCTTGAATGACCCCATGGTCGACGATTGGCTCCCAGCCTTCTTGAAGGCAGCCAGCGAGGCAGACCGGGAGCACTTCACCCAAACCATCTGGCACCGATTAGCCCATGTCCTGGATGCGGATGCAAAAACCGAACAATGGAACCGCTGGCTCAAGCGCTATTGGAAAGATCGGAACCAAGGCGTCCCGATCCCTTTGGCGGACGGGGAACTGGGGAGGATGCTCGAGTGGAGCGCCGAGCTTGGCTCAGTGTTTCCCGAGGCAGTTGAGACGATTCGTAAGGGGCCTTGGCCTTCCACGGATCAATCAATGCTTTTCCGTTATCTGGAGGAACGTGAGTTGGCCAAACAGCAGCCGGAAGCCTTGGCCAATCTACTCGTGTGGCTCACCTCCAACTCCCAGATCCCCAATTACCATTGCCCTGAGCTAGAGGAATTGACCGAAGCTCTGATAACCCGCTCGGCCTCAAAAGAATCTCTGCGACAACTTTGCGAAAACCTTGCGCGGATGACATGTTCAAGGGCTCAAGAACTCCATCAACGGATCTCCTCTGGCTAAACAGGAATGGCGCGACTGGATGCAACTTCGGTTTGCGCCAGAAAAACCCTTATTGAAACCTAAGATAAAGCCGTGCTCGCCCCCACCCACCTCCTCGCCGGCCAAACCGCCTACCTTGGCGCCTGCCTCGCCACTGGCCTTGCTCCGAACCCCGGCGAGGGCCTGGCCGCTGCGACCGCTGGCCTTATCCCCGACCTG
>CAYVMM010000139.1:0-4169 GCA_964452535.1 uncultured Gammaproteobacteria bacterium
CTTCTTCTCGCGGGGCTGGGGGCGTGTACCTCAATGACCCTGCGCATGTATGCGGACCGCAAAGGCTGGCCGCTCGAGCGTGTCCGAGTTCGCCTCCGCCATGAGCGGATTCACGCGGACGACTGCGCCGATTGCGAGACGCAAGAGGGCAAGGTAGACCAGATCCACCGGGAGCTCCGTCTTGAGGGCCCCCTCGACGAGAGCCAACACAAGCGCTTGCTCGAAATCGCCGAGCGGTGCCCGGTGCACCGAACCCTGTCCATGGGGATCAAGATCCGTACCCGATCCGCGTGAGCTTCGTCCTTGTCGAAGAAGGCTCCGCTATGCTGGGAGCCCGTACCGTTTTTCGCGCATGTCAATCGGCAGAGAAGCCAGGGACCTATTCTCAGGGAAGCAGCTCTTCAAGTGGGGTGCGTGGCTGTCCTTCCTGCTCATTGCCCCCGGATTCGCTCGATCCCTTCTGGCCACCGCCTAAGATCCCTTCAAAGATGCGACGGCCGGGCTCACCCCCCTTCTCGCCCTGTTCCTTTAGAAGCTCTTGGAGGCCACGCTGGATCCCGGCCTCGACCAGCACCCTTTCGATCTTGCCCTTGGCGAGCTTGGGTTGGCTGATCGTTCCCCCGATGCCGATCGGTAGGCCATGCACCTCCTTCGGCACACCCGCGCCGTTGAGCATTAGCTTAAGATCGAGCTCCTTGGTCAGAAGGTCGATGCGGCCTGGCACATTGAGCTCAACGTCGGAGATGACCAGTGCCAATTGGTCGTACGAGAGGATACCGTTACGCAGTGTCATGTTCACTGGCTTGATCGTGGCCCCGTATCGTGAGCGCTCGGGGACCGCATTGAGCTGTTTGAGCAGGCCAATCACATTTCCGGTTAGCCCCTGTTCAGCAAGGATGACATCACTGCGAGCGAGACGAGCGTCGGCTTGCGCCTTTGTAAACGAGAAGGCCTTAAGCGGTACCGCGAAATCCTGCTGCTTAAGCGTGAGCTTGAGGGGGGCTTGGGCGGCTACCACCGCCCCAAGCAGCGGATTAATCCGCTTTAAAAGGGCATTTGACATCGCCGGTGTGACATCAAGGGAAAAGGTCGTATCCTGATCGAGCTGCAGGGTACTGTTTTCGGTGATCCGGCCGTCGAAAAACCCTTGGGCATTGGTGGCATCCACTTCCAGATCGGCGTTTCCGGGCTCCCCGGATTCATAGCGCACCCGCATTTTACCGGAGACTCGTGATCCAAGCGTGGCGACGAGCAATCCTTGTTGCCTTAGGAGCGCATCGACCGGCAGGCTAGGAAGATCCTGAAAGGTGCTGGTACTCTCGATGCGCGAGGCGGCCGGTTGCAATTGACCGGTGTCGCTAACTAAGCGGGTGATCTGGGTATGCGATTCGATCTTTCCGCCACTGGAGGCTTGTTCCTGGCCGGGAGTTTGGCCTTGGAGTAGCGCCTGGAGCTTGAGCTTCAGCTGCTTTGCCAGATTCTTACCGGCGAGTTTGACATTGACCCCCTGAAGGATTTGTATGGCCCCGCTTTCGCGCTCGCGGAGTCTAAGCTCGTCGATTGTCATCTGCGCTAGAATACCCGTGTGCTGATAATCGATCCCTCCGGCCTCGCTCATCGCGAGGGTTAGGTTCTTCACATCCGCAGTGAGGGTCATGGGGGAGATGGCAACGACCGCGGGCTGGCCCGATTCGCCTTGGCCGTACTGGATCCATGCGTTGGTTGCCTCGGGTGGCAAGGTGAGCTTGAGCGGTTGGGGCTCCGTACGGAGCTTGAGCAGGCCGCCTTGGTCTGACCGATACACACCGCTAAGGGGGGCCTCGAGCTGGGTGGAGCTTAGCTCGCCGTTGAAGCTATAGCTGCCAGGTTGATCGGCCGGTTTGGCTGCAAGACGCAAATCGGATGTTCGACCCACCGTAGCGACCAGCCGACCCTTTTGCTGAGCCACTGCGTCGGCAAGCCCAATCGGCAGTTGGCTAGCGGTCAAGGTGGCGCTGAGCTCGTTCGGTGCTAGTGGTTTATTGACCGTCGCCTCGGCGCGCAGCGGAGCGGTTTCCCTAGCGAGGTTAAGCCGAGTGTTAAGGTCGGCCTGGAGCCGTTCCCCGAGTTGGTTGGCCCGCACTGCTAAATTCGATTGCTTGAGTGATACTCGCCCTTCGGTCGGCACATCGAGCACAATATCGCTCGATGAGAGGTCGGCTTCGACAGCGGCCTGCCGGAGCGCCGCTGCGCTTGCCAATTCCTCCGTCGGACGCGGCATGGTGAGCTGGCCAATGGTCAGGGAGGCAGTAAAGGGCTGGAGGAGGCGGATAGCTGCCTCGTCGGAAGCGCCGGCCACTGTCTGGTAAAGCTTCGGTGTAACCTGGAGCTGGATGCGTGAGCCCCGTTTAATCTGCAGTTGGTCGCCGATGCGCGCAAGTTGGGCATCGGTACTGAGATGCTCGCTTTTGAGTGTGAGCTTGCCGGTCAGCTCATTGATTGGGCTTTTGGGGATCTCAAGCTTACCGGTTAGCTTTGGGCCAATTGCCGCGAGCAATCGGCCCTTTAGGCTGGCCATGCGGTCGATCGGTGCGATTGGCAGTTCATTGAGCTCGCCCACTGCCTTGAGCGACCCCTTGGCTAACTGTGGCTGGCCATCCTCGCTGAAGGCGTCGAGCAGGGCCAGATCAAGGTGAAGGTTGCCGGTTTGTCCGGCTTGCTGGAACTGGCCCGCTATCATTGCTTCCAGGTTGCGCGGATCGGAGAGGTTGGCGCGGCTTTGAAAATCGTTGACCTGGAAGGTGTCGATGTTGGGTGCCTTGTAGGTGAACCGATCCACCGAGACATTGGCCTTCCACCCTTTGGGAATCGCCGGAAAGCCTTGACTGGTCGGCTGTTTGTCCTCGGCTTGATCCTTGGCTTCGGGCCTGGGCCTTTGCGAAGGCTGCTCTCCAACTTGCTTCTGGGTCAAACGGATGTGGTGAGCCTTGATTTGACCGAGGTCACGTTCCCCAAACGCCGTGGCGAGCAGGCTCAGCTGGGGGGCACGAAGACGATCGATAGCGAGCGACCAGCTCTCGTCCGCTGAATCAATCGATAGCCCCTGCGCCTCTTGGCCAGCGGACCAATTGAGGTCCAATGACTTGGCTTGGACCGCGTAGCCAGTCAGGCTGTTGGTCACGCTCAGTGCAGCACGAGTGCCCGTGGCCGTGCTAATGAGGGTTGGCAACAAGCCCACTAATAGGAGGACCAGAACAAGCACCGTCACCACACCGAAAGCGATACGTCGTCCCCACTTTCGTTTCGATTGCTTGGCTTGGGCCGGCTCGTCAGTGGAAGGGGACGCTGGGTCAGTCATGATTGACTCCTATGCTTCTTTGCTTCTGAGCGGGTCTGGCTGACTTGTAGGCAGCCGATGACTCTCAAGTGCTTGCCAAGCTGGCGAAATCCCACCTTGGTTCCAAGAGGGCGACCTATCCCAGGACGCAACATATCATGTTGCGGGTTCGCTTGCTGTCCCGTACCCAGCTGGGGATCCGGGCGCTCTTAGGACGGTCACACGCCATTTGCTCATAAAGCGGAGCGTCACCGACCCAGATGAACGGCCTGCTGAAGCGCCCCGTTAGCCCACCAGGCCCTGCCACAGCTCGGCGAGGGCCGTGTGTATGGCGGCCGCCCAAGCCGCAATTTGGGAGCGCATCCCCTCTGGCAGGGCGGTGAAAACAAAGATTCCGACTACGGCACCGAGCAGATAGCGCATGCTGCCCTCCGCGTTGCTTTTGCTTGGTTTCCTACCCTCGGTAGAAGAGCCCCCTGCCCATGGGGCCAAGGACGCCGGCCGGCAGTTGGCTACGCTAACTAAGCCGAGGTGCTGGTGACTGAGTGGTTGGGCAGCGCGCCCTTGACGATCCCCACGAACCCTCCGAGGTGGTGGTCATTGGAATAAGGGGAGCCCAGATCGGCTACCAGTGACCGAGGGCGCCCCGTGCTGCCGAATTGACCGGGCGGGCCAGCAGCCCGTTGGGAGTAAGTCGGACCTCGAAGCGCGCCCCGTCGGCCATTGGCAGATAGGTCGCGCTGCCGTAGAAGGCGTCTACCCACGGCACCCACCCCGGGTGCTCCAGTGCAATGCGCCAGAGCGTGATTCCTCCTTCTCACCATCGGCACGGTCATACTCGCGGGTGCTCTTT
>CAYVMM010000140.1:0-4165 GCA_964452535.1 uncultured Gammaproteobacteria bacterium
ACCCACCATAACCGGTTCGGCGACCCCAATGGCGTAGGCGAGGCGGACTTCGGCGCGGCGAGCGAGACCGGCCGCTACGAGGTTCTTGGCGGCGTAACGGGCCATGTAGGCGGCCGATCGGTCCACTTTGGTGGGATCCTTGCCGGAAAACCCACCCCCACCGTGGGGACATGTCGGTCCGTAGGTATCCTGAATGAGCTTGCGCCCCGTAACTCCGGCGTCACCCTTGGGTCCCCCAATAACGAAGCGCCCCGTGGGATTGATTAGGATGTGCTCAGCCTCGGGGAGCCAGCCCGCCGGCAGTACTGGGTACAAGAGGGTCTCAAAGATCGCTTCACGTTCTCGGGCCGGATTAGTCTCAGGGTGGTGCTGAAGGGAGATGACTATCTTGTCTAGGCCGATCGGGCGATCGCCCTCATAGCGTACCGATAGCTGGCACTTGGCGTCAGGGCGTAGCCAGGGCAGCTCGTCGCTTCGCAGTAGTCGGGCCTGGCGCTCCATGAGGCGGTGGCAGTAATACTGCGGGGCGGGCATGAGGGCTGTGGTCTCGGTGCAGGCGTAGCCGATCATGACGCCTTGATCTCCGGCGCCTAGCTTGCCGTGGTGATCGATGCCCTGGGCAATGTCCGGGCTTTGGGCCTCGATGGCGTTGACTATTCCCACGTCCGCTGCGCTGAAGCCTAGGCCTTCCCGCTCGTAGCCAATCTCCTCCAGTAGTTCGCGCACCCAGCTGGGGAAATCGGGGCGGACATCGGCGGTTATCTCGCCCAGAAGCACCACCAAGCCCGTTTTGACGGCAGTCTCCACTGCCACCCGAGCGTTTGCATCCTGGCTCAGTAGGCGATCCAGGATCCGGTCGGAGACCTGATCGCAGATCTTATCGGGGTGGCCAGCGGCCACCGATTCGGCAGTGTAGGTATACTCCATGGTAGCCTTATTAAAAAGGCAGAAGGCAAATCCTAAGGATCGGCCCCATAACGGGGAATGGCGACTGCCGGGATGTTTGGATAGCGAGGTCCCCCCAGGCAATTACTAAGGAGAACGAACGTTTTGCCATGAGGCTCCGGGGCAGTGACTTGATTGATGTTCCCCTTAATCGTGGACCGAAGTGTCCTGACAAATCATTCGCTCGGGGCCACCACGACAGCTTGGGGTTGGCCCGCAAGGTAGCCCTCGATATTCGCCACTGTGGTGTCTAGGATGCGCTGCAGGGCCTCTTGCGTATTGAAGGCGGAGTGGGGGGTGATGAAGACATTCCTCATGCGTAGGAGGACGTGGTCCGCGAGCAGAGTTCGATAATCGTACTCCTCTTGGAATAGAGAGCGCAGGACTTCGGTTTCTTCCCGAACTACAGGCTCTTCGGGCAGGACATCCAGACCGGCTGCCCGAACGCGGCCGCTCGCGAGTGCCTGTAGTAAGGCATGAACGTCCACCAGACCGCCACGGGCGGTGTTGATCAAAACCACCCCTGGCTGCATACGGTCAAAGGCATCTTTGTCGATCAAACCGCGGGTCTGGGAGGTCTCAGGAAGGTGGAGGGTGATGACCTCGGATTGGCTGAGCAGCCCTTCCAGGCTGGTGTAGGTTACTTGCTCGTAGGCTTCCCGCACAGGGTCCGGATGGATGTCATAGGCCAGGATTCGCATACCGAAGCCCAGGGCGATATCGATCACGTGCCGGCCGATAGCACCGGTACCCACGATCCCTAGGGTTCGGTTGCGGAGGTCGAACCCCTGAAGCCCCTGGGGGGAGAAATTCCCGCGGCGGGTGCGCTCAATGGCCTCGGTCAAATTGTGGCTAATGGTGAGGAGCAGGCCAAAGACATGCTCGGCTACGGTATTCTCCCCGTAGCTTGGCACATTGCAGACAGTGATCCCCCGCTGACGGCAGGCCTCTAGGTCGATGTGGTCGTAGCCGGTGGAGCGGGTGGTCACTAGCTGCAATCGGGGGAGGGCATCCAGGACCTCCCGGTTGATCTCCGAATAGATGAAGGGGCAGATGACCTCCACCTCAGCGAAGTCCGCGGCATTCTCCGGGGTTAAGGGCCCGGCAATGTAGCGAAGCGAGTGCTCCGACTCCAATCCCTGGAAGGCCTCGGCTTCCCAGCGTTCCACTTCAAACACAACCATGCGCATAGTGGTCCCTTAGGGATTGGTAAAGAGCCATCATAGCCTGATCCCACCCTTGGTAGGCAAGCTGTTACTGCCTCTTTTGCAAAGAAGGAACCGCCTTGGAGGTTTCCATCGGTGATCCCCTCGATGCCTATCATCACCCGCTTCGCGCCTAGCCCCACTGGGCCCCTCCACCTGGGTAACGTGCGAACGGCCCTATTCAATTGGCTGTTGGCTCGCGGGGCTTCGGGGCGCTTCCTCCTCAGGATAGAGGATTCCGATCAGGAACGGAGTAGTGAGGAGCAGGTGTGCGCTTTGCTCGAGGATCTGGCTTGGCTGGGTCTGGATTGGGACGCTGGGCCCGGTACGGAGAGTGCGGAAGCCCCCTTCCAACAGTCTAAGCGGGGGCCGATCTATGAGCCTTACTACACTCGCCTCCAGGAGGCCGATCGAGCCTATCCCTGCTACTGCCGGGAAGAGGAGCTAGAAGTCACCCGCCAGGCGCAGCGCGCTCGCGGGCAGCCACCTCGCTATCCAGGCCATTGCCGTAATCTGGACCCGGTGGATCGAAGGCGGCTGGAGGCCGAGGGCCGTGCCCCTTGTCTCCGTTTTCGGGTGGAGGATGCCGAGATTGCTTTCCACGATCTGGTGCGAGGCCCGCAACGATTCCGGGGCGAGGCGATCGGCGATTTCATCATACGGCGTCGTAACGGGGCACCGGCGTTCTTTTTCAGCAATGCGGTGGACGACGCCTTGATGGGCGTCAATCGGGTCCTTCGGGGTGAAGATCACCTGGCGAATACCCCGCGTCAGCTGCTGATCTTGAAAGCTCTGGACTTGCCAACGCCCGAGTACGGCCACATGGCCCTCCTGGTGGGCTCGGATGGTGCCCCCCTTTCCAAGCGCAACGGCAGCCAGTCAGTGGCCGAATTGCGCCGATCCGGCTACCTTCCCGAGGCGGTGATCAACTACTTGGGGCGCCTGGGCCATCACCTAGAGGAGGAAAAGCCGTTCCCCTTGGACCGGCTGGCCAAACGTTTCGCAGTGAACCGGCTTAGCCGATCCCCTGCCCGTTTTGATCCGACTCAGCTGCGGCACTGGCAACGGGCGTTGGTCCAGGAGCTGGCCGTCGATCGGCTGTGGCAATGGCTGGCCCCCTTTCTCAAGACCGAGATTCCGTCGAGCGTACGCGATGACTGGTTGCAGGCAATCCGTCCGAACATCGAATACCCCAGCGATGCCGAACTTTGGGCCCAGATCTGCTTTGGGGCCATAGCGCCCGATGCTGAGGCCCAGGCGGTGCTGACGGAGACCGATCCGGCTTTGTGGCCGGCTGCCGAGGCCGCGCTGAGTGAGCACGGCCTCGATTACGAGGCAGTGAGCGAGGCCCTCAAGACTGCTACCGGTCTCAAGGGCAAGGCCCTATTTAAGCCTTTGCGCGCCGCCTTGACCGGCCGGACTTCCGGACCGGAGCTCAAAGCCCTGTTGCCCCTCATCGGAACGGAGAAGGCCCTAGCCCGTGTCCGGAGCATCAAAGGTAGATAAGGGGGCAAGGACATCGAGGGCAGAAAGGGCAGTGGCCCCGTTAGCAGGGGGGCGGTCTCGGTCTAGGCAGGTTGTTTTTAACGGTTTGTTAAAATGGAACAAGTGCTCGGTATCCTGGCGCGCCTGATGATGGTCCTAGCCAGTCAACCTTTGAAAGACCCATGACCCTCTACATCTACAACAGTCTCACCCGACGGAAGGATCCCTTCGAGCCTAGGGATCCGGCCAATGTCCGCATGTATGTGTGCGGGATGACGGTCTACGACTACTGTCACATGGGCCATGCCCGGGTTATGGTGGTTTTCGACCTGATCGTGCGCTATCTGCGGGCCAGCGGGTATGGGGTGACCTACGTCCGCAACATCACCGACATCGACGACAAGATCATTGCCAGAGCCGCTGAGAATGAGGAGCCTATCAATGCCCTGACCGCCCGTATGATCGAGGCCATGCATGAGGATCTGGCCGCAGTCGGCTGCGTCCGGCCCGATGCCTAACCGCGAGCGACG
>CAYVMM010000141.1:0-2599 GCA_964452535.1 uncultured Gammaproteobacteria bacterium
TGAACAGGCGGCGCAGGGTGGCTTCTTGGTCCGGCTGGGTCGCGACGAACCGCTCGGCGCGGTCGACCAGAGGGCGACTTAAGCAGTCAGCTCTCAAGGCAAGCCAAGCTCCGAGGCAGCACACACTTCGGAATCCCACAAATAGATGAATTCAGTCCAGGATCTCACTACCGACTCTTTGGCGGAGCCGGCGAGCCACCTCGGGGCCAGTCCGATTTTCCGCTTTCATGCCCTGAAGCTGACGCTCTACCACCGAAGTCACGGCCCCAATCAGTAAAGGGTCTCCTACAACAACGACATTGCTTTTCCCATCTTCAAGTGGCCAAAGGAGGTCATTTTTGTGGGCAAGCATTTTCCCCCGCTCGGCCACCTCGATGGGCTGCCTGAATACAGCAAATGAAACGCCTTTCTCCCGTTCCTTTCGGAACTGCTCAAGCTTTTCCAAATGATGACTGAGTGTTTCCGGCCTGTTCGACAATTTCTTCTCGGCCAGTACGGCGGCTGTCTTATCCAGGAGCCGCTTTTGCAAAGCACCGGTCAGATCCGGCTGCCTCTGCCTCCCGGAGACAGCATCCCTAGCCACCGCTTCGAGGCTTCCCTCGCCTACCTCCCGGTCCGAGCTTAGCTGCTCAGCATGGCTAATAAGGTATCCTGAGGGGGTACGGATTCCCTTGAGAGGTTGACGTTGGTGCCAAGCGTTCGCAATTCTCTGTTCACCAGCAAGCATGAAATCCAGGAGTCGTTCAAAAATAGGCTCACCATACGTAGCGAAGCGCAGCTGGCGGTCGTCATCCGCTGGGAGTCCATGCTCATATAGCGTCGGGTCGGTGGTTAAGAGTACACTCTCCGGCACATCGGGAATTCCCTGGATACAGACGGCCTTGCCATGGGGAAAGACCTCTACCTTGCAGCCCCGTTGAGCTAAGCAATTCGAGTGGCTCAAGGCATGCCAAATGGCTTCCAAGGTAACAGGGGCTTCATGGCCTCCCTTCTGCCTCGCTAGCGCTTCATAAGCCGCTTTCTGCTCGGCTGGCTTAAACTCGGTAATCTTTTGGCGCTGTTGCAGATGATCCATCTTGGACTCGGCCCGTTGAATCAGCGCCTCCTCATCGAGTCTATGCGCTTCGTCTTCTCCTTCTGCTTTCGCGAAGTCCTCGAAATCCGACTGCTCGATGGGCAGCAGGGAGAATTGCAATTCGCCGGCAACCGCAATCGCCCCCCAGAATCGCTGGACCAGACGGTCGTAAACCACCTCTTCCACAGTTCCCTGGTACAGCAGATTGATGACATCCACTCGTTCATGCTGCTGCCCGATGCGATCGATCCGGCCGATGCGCTGCTCAAGGAGCATGGGGTTCCACGGCAAATCGAAGTTGACTAGGAGATCCGCGCACTGCAGGTTTAGGCCTTCGGCCGCGGCATCCGTACACAACAGGACATCGATTTCCTGATTGAGGAAAAAGCGCCTGATGGCCGTCCGATCGTAGCCCTTACCCTGACTATGCCCACCCCAACGGACCCAACCGCCCTCACCGGAAAAGGTGCCAATGGGGCATCCTCGTAACCGGCGAGTAAGCAGTTCGTAAAGGTGGCTCAAGGTGTCCCCATAGCGGGTAAATACCACCATTTGCCGGACCCTTTCCCCTTCATCCGTTCGCCGCTCCTGAATGATGCGAAGCAGGTGCCGAGTTTTTTCCGGCAGATCGGGGAGTACCTCAAGAGAGGCGCGCAGGTTGTGAACGGCTTGACTTTCCCAGGTTAGGTCAGCATTACTCCGGTTCTTGAGGATCAGGGTCTCCTTTTCCTCCACCGTCAGCTCTTCTAACTCCTCCTCGCTCCACCATGCGGTCTCCTGGATCTCCTTGTATTGGAGGGTCCGGTGGATTTTGTCTAGGCGCCGGTTGAGGGATTCTTGGAGGGCATGGAAAGAAGAGGAAAATCGTTGACGCAGAAAGCTCAGATAGAATCCGATGGCCGCTCGCTGGCGGCTTTCCGCCATGTTGGCACTCATCCGTTGCGCCAACTCCCGGCAGTATTCCTGAAGGGCGTCGTAGACGCTTCGCTCGGTTGTTGGTAAGGGAACAGGTCGAGCATGCACCCAGCGCCTCGCCAGGTTCGCTCCCAGCTTGCCCTCCCGCTGATACTCCCGTAGGAGGCCCCGCGTGTGGCGCATCATGGCTCGACCCAGGGGAGCCAGCATCGTCAGCGCGGGCTGAAGATCTTCCCAGAAGGGGGGCTCCCATCCGTTATGCACCAACCCATCCAGGTGACTCTGGCCCAGGGGATCCAGTACCCACTCATGCACGAAGGCCCATTGCTGGGGGGCTGTGTTCCGAGCATTGCGTAAATAACGGGCAAGCCATTCCCGTTCGAAGGTTGCGATCGAGTGACCTTCCAGTAACCTTTCTCGTAAATCATAGAATAGGGCAGCCAGATCGCTGGAGAAGCGGACAGCACCGGCCGTAGGCATGAACCTTAGTAGATCAAAGGCTTCAACTCGGTTGAGCTGCATGGGCGTGGCCGTGGCTAGGAGAAGGGACTGGGCCCGGGGATATAGGCTTTTCTCCAGGGATTGGTAGAGATGATTATAGGAAGGGTC
>CAYVMM010000141.1:2699-4154 GCA_964452535.1 uncultured Gammaproteobacteria bacterium
ATTTCTCCGCCATCTCGTGGAGCCATTGGCTGGTAAGCGAAGCGGGCGCGAAAACGCGGATGCTTCGAGCGCGCCCCGCGAGCCAGAGCCCCCGGAAAGCCAGCCCGGCTTCAATGGTTTTGCCTAAACCCACTTCATCGCAAAGTAGGTGGTTTTCGGGGAAAGAATCGAGGATGCGCCGGGTGACGAACCGCTGATGCGGCCAAGAGGTAATGGGGGTGGTCTCCGCGCCGACGTACTCGCCACCTGGCAGAAGGGGACCCAACCGCAGGAGCGCAAAACGGAGCCTTTCTTGGGGCGAAGGATCGGCCTTAGGCCCTTCCTGAACCTGGATCAAAGGCGAGCTAGGCGTGCCGTCGATCTCCTTTAGCCGCCAGGGCGAGCCAGCAATCGCCACTAGCCGCCTGCGCACGGCTTCAGGAAGGTCGAAGGTTTTGACCCAGGGGTGCGTCCCGTCCCACATCCGCTCGAAGTTGGCTTCCTTCTTTTCAAAGCTTGCTTGCCCCCATCCAACCCACGTGGGGGTAATGTCCAGATTCTCCGCATTGACCACCAAAGCGGTTCGGGACTCATTGAGCGAGCCTGAAGCCACCAAGCCGTCGCCTTGCGCATCTTGGAAAAGAGCCCATTTTTCATGAACGTAGCCGTCGCCCCGATAATCCAGAGGGCACGGGGTGCCCGTGCTGCCATGGACTCGGATGGCGACTTTAACCGTGAGATAGCCCTGAGCTACCATCCACGCCAAAAGCCGGACGCCGTTTTGCACGGCCTCCGACCAATCAAGCTCGCGCCCGAGGAGATCGTCCAACTGATCAGTGGCCCGGGCTTCATTACCGGCTAGAATGGCCTTGGCATCCTCGGAAGCAAGGTCAACGCCCACGATAAAGCGGGCTTTTCCCTGGTTTTCCATGAAGCGGGTAAACCCCTGGGAAGCGGCAGCGAGGGAGGAGGAGCTGAAATAGCCAGCCACCCGGTCATAGCGGGTGGCGCGGGAAAGGACGGGAATATAGAAATCGTGGAGGATGTTGACGGGTGAACCGTCTTCCCTGAGATCGGAAGTGGAATAGCTAACCTCCCAGGGGTGTTCGCGCAGGCCGGACAATACGTGCGCCTTTCCGCCTAAGAGGGTTGATCAGTCAACCGGGGAAGCGTGAGAAGGGCAAAGCGAGGCCTGCCGCCACCGAGGGTCGTTTTCCTCACCCGCATGGTCACTCGCTGTTTCAAAAAGTTAGCCAGCCCGTCCGGATTTTCCACCGCAGGCGTAATCTTTCCCCTAAGCAGGCCCAATTCGTCCTCTTCCAGCTCAAAAGAGCGCCCATGGGGCAGATAACCCTCCAGGGTGCCGGTTAGGTACGTCTCCTCCTCATGAACGTTGTCCTCCCGGAGTCGCTCCGCGGTCTCGCGGACACGGCGCGTATCGGGGAACGCCACCTGCCTTCCCCCCGCTTCCATGCG
>CAYVMM010000142.1:0-4057 GCA_964452535.1 uncultured Gammaproteobacteria bacterium
GGGTCAGCTGCTCTGTGAATCGCTGCAGGGGGGAGCTGGGCGTGTAGTCGCGATAGGTGTCGACCCCAAGCTCCTGCGCCAGGACCTGATGGAGGGTGCCCAAACCATCGGCCAAGCCCAGTTTGACGGCCTTGCGTCCCATCCAGAAGTCCCCGGAGAAGAGCGCTTCGGCCTTGCCCGCCAAGCGGTCGCCGCGAGCGGCGCGAACTGTCCGGATAAACTCCTGGTGAACGGCGTCCACGGTCTCCTTCAGCTTGGCCCGGTCCTTCTCGGTCATGTCCCGGAACAGATTCAGCCGGTCCTTATGCTCGCCAGCAGTAATCACCCGGGGCTCAATGCCATGCTGCCGGAGGAATTTCCCGATCCCTACACTCTGCATGATGACCCCGATGGAGCCGGTAACGGTGTTCGGGTTGACAAAGATCTTATCCGCCGCCAAGGCGATGTAATAGGCTCCTGAGGCCAACCACTGGCCGCCTACGGCAATCACCGGTGTATCCGGGTACTCCGCCTTGAGAGTCCGTATGCGCTGATAGACCCGATAGGACGCTGCTGCCCCCCCACCGGGACTATTGATCCGGAGGATGACCCCTTTTGCCTGGGGATCCTCGAAGGCCTTCTCCAGGCTCCGGATGATCGTATCCGGCGAGGTAGACTGTCCGACCTGGATAAGGCCTTCGATGGCCACGCTGGCGGCGTAGGGCTGATGCTGCCACGGCGCCTCGGGACCGCGCCAGAAGAGCCCATAGAGGATCAAGAGGATCACCACCAGCCAAGCGAAGGAGCGAACCGTTCTCCAGAAACGCCCCTTGCGCCGCTCATCCAGGAATTCCTGGATGATCCGATCTCGCGCATCTTGCTCTTCGCTCATTGACTTCCTTCGCCCCCTATAATCGCCCATGTCATTCCTTCGTCCCCGGGGAATCACTCACCCCACAAGCTAGGACTTTCGCTAACCCATCCTCATTCCCAAACGGACAGCTACAACGCTAAGTCGAACTCAAGCGCACCTGTCGGGTAGCTCTGGCCGGCTTCCTATACCGGAGGCCTCACCCTCCAAGCAGGCGCGCTTTGTCACGCAATGATACCGCCCACCTTATGGAGAGGGTCCATGCGTGGATTCCATCGCAGCACCACCGGCCAGCCGGGCGAGCCGGCAGGCAGGGTCAAGGACGTCCATTTTCTCGCCCTTATCCACCTCACAGTACCTTTATCGGCCACCTAGCGGTTTTGATGGCAAGGCAAGCGTGGCGACAGACCGGTTCCGATGACTTGATTGGTGCTCCCCTTAATAGCTAGGCAGGGATTCGATATCGAACCCCTGCCTTAACTAGAGCCGGACCACCAGCGGCCTCTGCTGGTGGTCATCCCGTCCATTTTCGGCCAATCAGCTCACGCCCATGCCGCCAACACCGATTGGCGTAGGCGGCTACGCCAGCTTGAGCTCGCTAGGCTCCGTCACTACCCGGCCCCCAGCGGGACCAGATCGTAATCGTGCGGTATCTTGGTCGGCGCCCAGTACCCATCCTGGGTTAACCGATGGACCTGCGACCAAGGCCGGCCACGGGCGTCCGGCGGAGAGCCGTAAACCCGAATCCAGAGAGGAGCCTCCCGATCGGCCGGCGAGTCGGACATCCCCAGGATCTCAACGGGATAACCGCAACGGGTACGATAGTGACACGCCATATCGATCGGCGGGGCCTCGGGGACCTGGGGTCGGTTGTCCAGCCCTTTCTTCTTTCGCCGATCGGCAATGCGTGCGCATTGTGCATTGCAGTAGGCCGAGCGACCCCGCTTCCGGCAATCCCGCTCAGTTTCTGATCTCGGCTCGAACAAGCTCCCGCATTCACCGCATTCGCGCATGGATTTTCCCCCTTATCGCACTTACGACTCGGAATACCGATAAGCCTAAGCGGCGCAAGTTAAGCGCCCATTTCGGCTCCATCACTCGGACCGTATTCTGTGAGCGATCCGATGGAAGCGGGCATCTCGCTTCCTGGAATTATCTTACCCGGCATGGCATTGGGTGGCACCCCTCGATTAACCCTTAGCGAGGAGGGAGCGGATCCCCCGTTACCGGGTGGCAGCCCCATGGCAAAACGCACGTTCCCCTACCAGGGCGATGAAAACCCCTTTTCATCGCCCTGGTAGCAGCGGAGCCGGCCGGCTCCGCTTATCTAGAAAAACAAGCAACCGGTTGCTTTTCCTAGTTTTTCCAGGAAAAGGCCTTTTCCCTTTTCACCGCTTTCAGCGGGGAAAGCCGGCCGTTGAAAAGGGTTTTTCAACGGCCTGCTAAGCCTTCTTCGCGCCGAAAAGGGCCTCGATACGGGCCTGTACCCGCTCCGCCTCTGTCCGGGGATTTGCCGCGTCCAGTATGGGGCGGCCCACGACAATGTAATCGGCCCCATTTCGGAAGGCTTCTTCGACATCCACCGTGCGCTTCTGCTCATCGTCGCAAGTATTGGCACCGGGACGGATCCCCGGCGATACCACCAGAAAGTGATCGCCCAGGGACTCCCGAAGTAACGGAACCTCCAGCCCGGAGGAAATAACCCCGTCGCAGCCCACCTCGAGGGCGCGCCGAGCCCGGGAAAGGACTACCCGGTCAATATCCGCCTGGAATCCCAGATCCTGCATATCGGCCTGGTCCAGGCTAGTCAACACGGTTACCGCCAGAATCTTGGTCCCGTTTTTCTCTTCCGCGGCTGCTCGGAGCATGGCATCGTTACCGTGCACAGTGACAAAGTCAGCCTTCCGGGAACGGAGCTGGCGCACGGCAGCAGCCACCGTCTCCGGCACGTCGAAGAACTTCAAATCCATGAAGATCCGCTTGCCCTGCTCGCGTAGCCACTCCACCAGCTCGAAGTAGCCCCCAGCCATGAATAGCTCCAGACCGAGCTTGTAGAAACAGACACCGTCGCCCAGCTCGGTCACGAGGGCCTTGGCGCGATCGATGTCGCGCACATCCAGCGCCAGGATCAGCCGTTCCTTGGAAGGGATGGGTTTGGTAGAAAGACGAGTTTGGGAGGGATCGGTCATAGAGGTGTCGCTACGAGATCAGCCAAGGATGGTAGGAGGTTGAGTCTACCCCGGCCCATGGCAAAATGTTTGTTCTCCTTGTAGTAAGCTAGTGTGCGCTGGTTTCCAAAAATTCAAGGACAGTACGCTTTCCAAAAGCCACAATAGGGGTGTTATATGCTTCTCTTTATCGAGATTAACAGAAAGATTCATGCCCTTCTGGAAGAGCACGGGCCAGAAACGCTTCTAAGAATTCCCCAAGGAGAATCACGGAAAGACGGAAAAGAAGATATAGCATTCAACAAATCACTCAATAAGCTCATTGACCAACGCAAGTTAAGTGAAGCCCAGGAGGAGCCACAGAGTTTTTTGTGTTACTCCTCTTCATACCCGCCAGAGGAGATATTGGAGCTATTCCACAATTGCTCTGTAAAGATCAAGAGCATCAAGGTGGAAAGTGGTCCAGAGGTTCAAGAGGCAAAAGGCCGTTTTGGGCGCTGGACTCACGAGGATACGATCTTCTACAAAGGACAGGACTCCCAGGACTTCGTCATTATCCTAGCTATAGTGCTACTTTTCATTCTCAGCTTAATTGGTGTGACCATCTTGTCAATCAGACTACATAGCTAGCATTAAAGCCGATAACGGGTGAGAAGCAACTGGGAAGGGTACCTGAAGGGAGGGTCCACCGGAGCGGATCGCCCGTTACCAGGCCCTACCCCCATAGCAAAACCGCCGTTCCCCTTGATGAATGGCGGAGGGGGAGGGATTCGAACCCCCGGGGCCCGTGAGGACCCAGCGGATTTCAAGTCCGCCGCATTCGACCACTCTGCCACCCCTCCACGGCATCAACACTTCTTTCAAGACTGTCGCTCCCCTCACTAAGGGAGCCGTGAAGTCGTGCGCCCCCCATTGCGGGGAGACTGGAACCAGAGGGGACCAGGGTACGAAAGTCGGACCTTATCGGTCCAGAAGCGACCCGCGGGTAAGAAGCATGAGCGCGGAAGGACCGGTTCGCTTGGGCTAGATCTTGGGCTAG
>CAYVMM010000143.1:0-4056 GCA_964452535.1 uncultured Gammaproteobacteria bacterium
GGGCGAGCCACTGCTCGGGCTCCCCCAGGAGATGGGGGGTACGTTTGCCGGCGAAGACCTCCTCGCGGAAGACCTCGCACTGCACGGCCGCCCGATAGGTTTGCACCATGGCGAGCTTACCGGCATCGAGCTCCCCGACCACGGCTAGCTGGTTGAGGGCCCGCTCCCACTGGCCCAAGATCGCCAGCAGCTGAAACAAAAAGACCCGCTGATCCGGATTGGACGGATCCCTCCGGATCGCCTCGGTGAGCTGCGCCAAGGCGGCTTCGGGTCCCTGCTCACGCAGGGTTTGCTCGGCCGTGCTCACCGCCGTGCCTCCTTTGCGAGGAGCGGGGGTCGGATCAACCCCGACCCGCCCTTTTCCCCATCAGGCCTATCCATCCCGTTAGCCTCATCGGGTGCTACATTGCTTTGTTGGTCTCCAGATTCCAGCCCTTCTCGATGGCGGCCCCCGGCTCACCCGCGTGATCGACCGGGGTGTACGACCATTGGATCTGGCCGAACTGGACCCCGATCTCCTCGACTGGCCGGGCTCCTTCCGCATTGGCGTCCCCGCTGGGCTGGACGCTGCTGACAATGCAATCGCTCATCGTGTACTTCATGAAACAGTGCTTTTCCCCCGTCGCCTCACAGCACTCCACTGTTACGGTCGGGATATGGGTCCCGTCGCAGCAGTGCAGGGCCAGATTTGCTGTGGCCTTATCCACTATCTTAGTGAAGCTGAACTCGCCCATATCCACTCGAGCCCCGGTACGCCCGCCGGTACGGCTTGGGGACGATCCCACCGGCTGCGACATGCCGTGACTAAAGGACAGGATCTCAATCCAATCTTGGTGCTGCTCGTCCGAGCTTTCACCGTCAATGCCCTCGAGCTTGACAAACATGTCGTATGCCATCTGCTATTCCTCCCGTTTTTGTGAGCGTCATTTGTCCCTTATTCGCCCTTCTCCGAAGGGAGCTTCGAGACCAATCGCAATGACACCGTCAGCCCCTCAAGCTGATAATGAGGCCGCAAGAAGAACTTGGCGTTGTAATAACCGGGGTTGCCTTCGACCTCCTCGACCACCACTTCCGCTGCCGCGAGCGGCTTTTGAGCCTTGGCGGCCTCGCTGGCGTTCGCTGGATCCCCTTCCACATAGCGCAGGATCCAGTTCTGAAGCCAACGCTGCATGTCCTCGCGCTCTTTGAAGGAGCCGAGCTTGTCCCGCACGATGCACTTCAGGTAGTGCGCGAACCGGCAGGTAGCAAAGAGATAAGGCAAGCGTGCCGCCAGATTGGCATTGGCCGTAGCATCCGGATCGTCGTACTCGGCCGGCTTTTGCAGGGACTGCGCCCCGATGAAGGCAGCCAGATCCGAGTTTTTCCGATGCAACAGAGGCATGAAGCCATTCTTGGCGAGCTCGGCCTCCCGCCGGTCACTGATCGCGATCTCGGTGGGGCACTTCATGTCCACTCCCCCATCATCTGTGGGGAAGGTATGGACGGGGAGCCCCTCGACCGCGCCCCCCGACTCGACACCGCGGATGCGGGAGCACCAGCCGTAGAGCTTAAACGCTCGGTTGATGTTCACCCCCATCGCGTAGGCCGAGTTCATCCAGGTGTACTTGCTGGAATCAGCCCCCGCGGTCGCTTCCTCGAAATCGAACTCCTCCACGGGCTCCGTCTTGGCCCCGTAGGGGAGGCGGGATAGGACGCGGGGGAGGGTTAGCCCAATGTAGCGGGAGTCCTCGGACTCCCGGAGGGAACGCCAGGAGGCGTATTCCGGGGTCTGGAAGATTTTGGTCAAATCCCGCGGATTGCTGAGCTCCTGCCAGGAATCCATTTGCAGCAGTGTCGGCGAAGCCCCGGCAATAAACGGCGCGTGCGCCGCCGCACTGACCTTCGACATCTCCTGCAAGAGTTCCACATCCGGCGCGCTGTGATCGAAATAGTAATCCCCAATGAGGCATCCGTAGGGCTCACCGCCGAAGAGCCCGTATTCTTCCTCGTAGATCTTCTTGAAGATCGGACTCTGATCCCAGGCCGTTCCCTTGAACTTCTTTAAGGTCTTATGCAGTTCCTTCTTCGGGAGGTTCATGACGCGGATCTTGAGCATCTCGTCCGTCTCGGTATTGTTGACGAGGTAGTGCAATCCACGCCAAGCCCCTTCGAGCCTTTGGAAGTCCTCGTGATGGAGAATCTCGTTGATTTGCTCGGTGAGTTTGCGATCGATCTCGGCGATGAAGGCCTCGATGGTCTGAACCGCGTCCTCCGAGATGAGATTGGTGTCCTGGAGAGCCTGCTCGGCCAGGGTCTGTACCGCTGTCCCGAGGACCTCCTTGGCCCGCTCGGATTTGGGCCGAACCTCCTTCTCGAGCAGGTTGGCGAATTCCCCCGCCTCCAGTGTTTGCGTCTCTGATTGAGCCTGATTCTGGGACTCTGCTTCCGCCATGGCGCTATTCCTCCTCCTCCGAAGCCGATTGCGTGGACTCATCCTCCGGCTTCGGAGCCGACGCCAGTGACTGTAACAGGGTGGGATCCTGCAAGGCTTGACCGATCAGCTGCTCGGCCCCCGTCTTGCCATCCATATAGGTCAGCAGATTGGCGAGCTGAGTTCGCGCCTCGAGCAGCCGGTTGAGCGGCTCCACCTTGCGGGCAATCGCGGCGGGGGAGAACTCGTCCATGCTCTCGAAGGTAAGCTCAACCGGAAGCTCGCCCTCTCCGGTCAGCGTGTTGGGAACACGAAAGGCGACCCGCGGCTTCATGGCCTTCATCCGCTCGTCGAAATTATCGACATCGATTTCGAGGAACTGCCGGTCGTTGATCGTCCCCCGCGCCGTCTTGGCCGAGGCCTCGACTTCCTCGCCGGTTTCCTGACTCCCCGAGAGATCAGCCATCACCCCCATGACAAAGGGAAGCTGGATCTTCTTCTCCGCGCCATACACTTCCACGTCGTACTCAATCTGGACGCGCGGGGCGCGGTTTCGTGCAATGAATTTCTGAGAACTTTGCGCAGCCACTTTCCACCTCCCCACTGTTGCATGCCACTGCATTGTCGTTATGCAGGACGCTTTCGAGCTTTGGCTGAACCCCAAGAACCCCCTTTCGGTTGCAGGCTATTTCGAGGACGCCTCATCCGAGGAGCCTCGAATCCTTTCGGCTTGCGGCAAACCGTCGGGTGCGAGATCCCGAATTACCTCAATGAAATCTTTATAGACTAGGTTTTTGGCCCGTTGCAATAGCAACGGGATGGGACTCGAAGGCTCGTGGCGCTCGTAGTAGCGACAGAGGGCATCGAGCAGGCGAATGACCTCCTCACGGCTTGTCACTTCGCCTCCCGTTGGCTGCGCTGTCATCGAGCCTGTCGTTATCGCTGCTTCGGTCGCGGTGGCCTCCTCTGGCATTGCAGTCGGCTCCTCCCGGCTATTATGCCGTGGCACATGGGGCGCCAAGAGCTGCTGTAATTCCCTAAGAAGATCGGCCAGGGGGCTCAGATCCAGTCCGTGGGTTGCCCCAACCGCGTCCGTCACCCGATTCTCAATGGCTTGGACGTGGTCGAAGGCCTGCTCCACCGCTTCTGCGGTCGGCTGGACCGATTCGGGGTCACTCTCTTTGAAGGCCGCCTCAATGGCGTTCAGCTCGGGCAGCGCCTCGTCCTGCCGGGGCGTTAGCTTGCCGTTCGCGATGAGCAGGTCACGCAGGTTATAGCGACCTAGCATGCGCGAGCTGACTACCGGGGCCTCACGGACCCCCCGTAGCAGGCCTTCGGCATCACAGAGAGCAACCAGGCTGTTGATTCGCATCGTGGGATCGTCGTTGTCCTCAGGATCAAGCTGGGGATGGACGCTCGCCCAATAGCGCTCAACCAGGCCCTTGATAAGCGCCAGTCCTTCGCTGAGGCCCACGAAGCCATCGGTGCGGACCAAGGCGTTGGTTAGATGGATCGCTACCCGAAGATCCTTCGTCTGGGCAAGCAGATCCAGGGCGGCGCCTTTAAGCTCGCGCCAGTCGGGATCCTCCGCGGGCAATACCGAATCCCCGATCTGCCGCTCGGGCTGACCTTGCGCGAGCCGCTCC
>CAYVMM010000144.1:0-4007 GCA_964452535.1 uncultured Gammaproteobacteria bacterium
CGGCTGTGGTACCAACGCGCCGCCGAGCCAGGAGACGTTCCGAGTCGCCCCTCCTTGCGAATGCCAGGCAGTCTGAGGCCCGATAGTGGGGTTCACCGCCAACGGCGCCTTGGTCCTTGAAAAGGGGCAGGGATCCCATCGCACGATCCCCCTCGTCGAAGCGTACGGACTAGGCGAATCGCCGGGAGTGCCCTTATGACCGATTATGCCGAATTCGTGGAAGGGGTCTATCTGGTGGAAAGGGACAACAGTCTCCATCGGATCCATCGCTACATGGGTGGCGATTACGGCTTGGAGGATGTGGTGGAAACACTCCGGCTCGGCCAGCTCGAGGCCCCCGGAGCCGGGCAGACGGCAGCGATCTGTCTCAGCTCGTCCGAGCTAACCCAACTCAAGGTGCTCGCCGACTATTTCAGCTTTGACTTCGAGGCGGGCTTCGTCGAGATGTGTCAAGAGATGACCAGGGAGGTGGCCACCAAAAACAGCCAAACATTTCATTTTGTGGCTAACTTCTAAACCCCAAACCGGCTCCGGGCACCTTTTCTGGATCGGGCGCTGGTGTGCCCCGAACGGTGTAATGGTCCGTGACCTCCGAAAGGGCTGCAGCAGCGTCATAACGCCCTGTAAAACGAACCAAGGCGTCGTGCTCCACGGCCTCCTGGAGGATCTGCCCGAACCCATCGCGATAATTCGCTTTGAGCTCGTGCTCCTGGGCGTGAACGATCCGGAATGCAGCATCGCCGAAGAACCAGGAGAGCCGCGTTTGCTCGCTCAAACACTTCAGGACATCGAAATGGGAGCGGATTTCCCCAGGTACCAGCAAGACTTCTCCCACTAGAGGATCCGCTTGCTGCGTGTCAGCCTCGGCCCGTAGCATCACCACTGCCGCATTCGTCAGCTTCAATACATCCGTTTCCAGCCCCACAGCCACAGGCCCAGAGCGGGCCCAAAGGGCCTCCCGATCCCCTCGCGACGCTTCCCCTCGCAGGTGGAAGAAAAACGTCGCTTCCCACTGCCCCCCATCCAGCTGAACGGGAAGGCAGGTTACGGCGATGCCCTCGGCTAGCATAGCGCGGCGGATTGTTTCCGGAAAGGCCTTCACGATTCCCCGGCCCCTTACAGTTTTAATGCTCGTAGAAATCGCTGAATAAAGTTCATCTCCCTATCTACTTCGTATTTTTGAATCTGCCTGCCTAAGTAACTTCAGCACAATTAGCCCAAGTTTGGCTAGAATGAGTGGCGCTTCAGGATTTCGTGTGGGTTAACTCGTGAGGCTGACCTTTGCCGGGTAGAGGTCGAGGCCGCCTAGGTGGAAATCGAGGGCGTTGAGGATGCCCGCAAGTTGGTTCCGGACCGTCTGGCCCAACTGGACCATGGGCTGGAGCCAGCTGCGGGCCATCCAGCCCAGTAGGCGGTACCACGCGGGACGGGTGCTATCCCGGTCGCGGTAGTCCCAGCAGTCCCATAGGTCGGCTGCTATCTCTTTCATGGCCCAAGCGCGGGCAGTGCGTAACTCCTGCTGGCGGAGCTAATCGAATCGCTCCTGCTCCGCTTCCTTGCGGGGGCCGCCGCCGCGCAGCCAGGGGTACTTGGTGTTCTTCAAGCGGTGATCGCCCTCCTGAGCAAGGGCCTTGTGCTCCTTGCAGCGCACCCGGTCCACGGCCTCATTGAACGGCTTGGCCACGTGGAAGCGGTCGAAGGCGATCTTGCGGGCCCCGTGGGGCAGGTGCTTGGTGGTGGCCTGGATCTACGGTGCCCACATGGCCATGCTGACCCAGCGGATGTGGTGTTTTTGCTGAGAGGTTAGGGTCTGGAGGAACTCGGCCAGGCTCTTCTCGCGGCGCCCCTCGGCCACGTGCAGGACCTGGCGGCCGTCACTGACTACGGTCAGGTCGTTGTGGCGCTTCTTGTCGGCTTTTCGTCCACCGCCAGGACGCGGGAGGCCACGGGATCGCGTCGGGCCAAGCCCCACTTCACGGCCCGCTGCATGATGCCGTCGACGGCATCCCAGCTCAGGTCAAGACGCTGAGCCACGGCCTGGATGCTGGCCTCGGCGAACCAGTCGATCGCCAAGGCCTCGAACAGGGCCGTGAATCGGGAGCCTTCTTCGGCCCAGGGCACGTCGATCGGCCGGACGCCATGATCGGGGCAATGCACGCGGTGCACATCGGCAATGAGCAGGGTATGGAGCTGGCAGGTATCCAGATGGCGCCACTCGCGCTGGCGCGTGTCATAGCCCGGCACCGCCTGTTGGCACGCGGGACAAACCAGCGGCGCGTCCGCATCGTAGGCGACATGGATCCGGACCTCGCCCCCGGACTGGTCCAACTCCACGTCCTCCACGATCCAGGGAGCATGGATGTTCAGAATCCGGGCGTAGAGGTCGGTATCACGCATGGTCAGCTATCCCGAAGTGGGTTGGGATAGGCAGGCTAACCCACCCGAAATCGTGAAGCGCCAAAATTTCAAGCCCACGTCGAAGACAGCGCAGCTTACCTAGCCGAGAACACGCCGATGGAAATTGGGTTCCAAGACGAGATGCGGCTGGGGCAGCGGTGTCGGCGCCGCCCTCGTGATGCCCAGCGCCAACCACGAGGCCATGGATCAGCATCTCGCCGAAATCAGCCGCCACGTCACACCGGGCTGTCACGCCATCGTCGTCATGGACCCGGCCGGCTAGCCCACCACTGCCAAGCGCCCTGTCCCTGA
Organism: uncultured Gammaproteobacteria bacterium; assembly: GCA_964452535.1. Taxonomy (GTDB): domain Bacteria; phylum Pseudomonadota; class Gammaproteobacteria; order Thiohalorhabdales; family Thiohalorhabdaceae; genus Thiohalorhabdus. The sequence continues at coordinate 2,710 of CAYVMM010000144.1, forward strand.
CAGCATCGCGCGACTTTGTCTGCCGCCGCGTGCCCCGGAGCTGAACCGATTGAAAACCTCGCGCGGTACCTACGCCCGACCTCCCTCGCCAATCGGGTTTTCGAACGTTACCAGGCCATCCTCGAGGCCGGCTGCGCAGCCTGGAACAGCCTGATGGCGTGTCGATACGGTTCGTTCCATCGCCGACCGTGAGTGGGCAGCAATCGGTAACTTCCGTAGCCGTTGGTATTAGATCAACCAACCACCTTCGTAACTGGGCCTGAAGCTGATCAGTAATCAGGTTGAAAAAAGCGGCTAGTGGCTTTCATGCCCTAGTGGGTGGCTTCTTCTCCGGAAGCGCCCGGGGCAGAGGAATGGGGCGTATCCGCGGGCTCCGCTGCCTGGCCTTTTGAGGCCAACGCTTCGTACCAGCCGTCGTGATGCTCTCGGGCCCAGTTCTCGTCCACGTAGCCGGAGACCATCCCTTCCAGGGAGCCCTCTAAGCCCACCGTGCCCATGTAGATGTGGCCGAGCGAGCCGGTAATCAGGAGCAGGGCTCCAATACCATGCAGGATCTGAGAGACCTGGAGGAGGAATCGGCTCTGGCCGAAGAGGGTGAAGTCCATGATAAGACCGCTCACCGAGACCACTAGGCCAGCCACCGCCACCATCCAGAACCAACCCTTCTCGCCTAGGTTGAATCGTCCAACACCGGGCTTGTCGGTTCGCCCCAAGAGCTGGCGAATCCAGCCGATATCGCCCCGATCCGGGAAGTTGTCGCGAAAGAATACGGTGATCAGCGGGACCAAAGCGATCACGAACAGCGGACCCAGAAAGTTGTGCAGGGTCTTGGACACCGAGGCCGCCGCCGAGAACGCCGACATGCCCACTACGGGGATCAAGAAGGCGCGACCGAAGAGCAGGATCAGACCCGTAACCGCGAGCACGATGAACAGCACCGCCACCGACCAGTGGAGGTAGCGTTCCAGCTCGGAGAACCTCGGCACCAGTCTCCCGGAGCGCCCCTCGTGGATGCGCACGGTGCCCTTGAGGAGGTAGAACCCGGCCAAGCCGAGCACCATCAGCCCCATGAGCCACGAGCCGTAGGTGGTAAGAGGCCCGTTGCGGATCTGGCGGTAGATCTCGCCGTAGTTCTGGATGAGGACCCCGGTCTCGGTTCCCTTTACCGTCGTGGTGCCGCTCTGGCCCTCACGAACCGCTCCCCAGTAGTTGGACCGGGGGTTCTCGCCCCCCCGGAAGCCCTCTTCGGGAGGCGGCTCTTGCCCCGCCGCTCCGGCTGGCTGGGCGCTCACGGAAGG
>CAYVMM010000145.1:0-3999 GCA_964452535.1 uncultured Gammaproteobacteria bacterium
GTGGGTGATTGCGGCCATCGTGTTTTGGCTTTGAGTTTGCAGACAGGCCCTAGGGTTCCCAGCTCATCAGGCGCCCGGAAGCGATAGCCTAGGACCGGTGCCGTATGATCCATCCAGGCGCAGGTCACAGTAAGCCCCTTCAGCGCCGTACGTCCGGGAGGCTCCAGCTCGGAGGGTACGATGACAAATTTCGGAGCGAAAGGGGTAATTGTGCGGCAGCGATGGAGAAAATCGCGGAGGCCCGGCGGACCGTAGATCGCCAAGGGCCGCTGCCGCCCAAGGAGATTCAGGCTCTGCAGGAGGCCGGGCAGCCCCAAGCAGTGATCGGCATGGAAATGGGATAGAAAGACCCCCCGTAAGCGGCCAAAGCCGATACCGGCGTACTGCAGAGCGCGCAAGGTGCCTTCCCCGCAATCCAGCAGGTAGAGCCCTTGCCCGTGCTCCAGTGCCAGGGCGGTTACATTCCGTTCAGGAGTGGGATATCCCGCCCCCGTACCCAGGAAAGTCAACCGCAAGGCCCTGGCCTACCGACTAGCGCAAGGGGGCAAACCACTGGCCAGCAGCGGCTACCGCAATGACCACTAGCCCAAGGAGCATGTTGATGGCCACTAGCCGGCGGATTCGTCCCAACTGGCGCCCTCCTTCCTGCCAGTCTCTCATCTGAATGGCCCGGCTCAACTTGCTATAGGGGGCAAAAAAGACATGAAGGAAAAGTAAAATCATCAATATGCCGAGACCATTCATGAGATGGACATAGGTTGGCGCAGCGGCTATCCCCGTCCACCGGTTAAAGACCATGGCGTAACCGGTAAGCGGCAAGAGGATGATCGCCGCCCATACCCAGGGGAAAAATCCGCGAAAGGTCCGCCGCCAAAGGTGAAGCCGCTCCGCGGGCTCCAAATGGGCAGAAGCCGGACGCTGAAACGAGTAAGCAAAGACCATACCGCCTACCCAGATAACGGCAAGCAAGACGTGAACGGTGATCAAAAAAGCGTACATGGAGGCCTTCGCTGGTAGTTTGCAGGCGATTCCCGCCGGCTTTTTGGATGCAGACTTAGGCACCAACCGAGTTTCCCCGGATGGAAGTGTCAGGGTCAACCCATCCGCGAGGGCAAATGTCCAGTAGGAGCCCATCAATCAGCTTACCTACGCACGCCGCCTGGGCGAGGGTGCACCAGTCGCCGACTATCTACCCTCACTCACCACCTGGCTAGCAAGGCCTCCAGGGCCTACGCCCCATGCTGGCGAACCTGGCGATCCGGCGTGGGCGGCCTCGTCTGGGGCTTACGGCGCTGGGCCGATTGAGGCATCGGGACCTATTCCCGCGATTTCGGAGGCCCAAAGCGGTACTTCGGCCTAGTGACCTCGGACCCCCATCGGTTCTCCAGTAGGGAGTCATGGCCTCCTGTTTATCGACCAGAACAAGCGACCGCGATATGGGGGAGGTTATCGAGGGTTCCCAACGGGTGATGCAGGAGAATCCACGAGATCGCCACCTTAGCTGCCCAGGAGGCCTGAAGCGACACGGCCGAATCGTGGAAAAGAGAAAACCACCCAGTGGGGGAGAGCTTGGGGCCCTTCTGCCCTACTAGCGGGACACCAACCGGTGGCTGTGGAACTTTGCCGAATAGGACTCTGAGGAAGGCAATCGAGGAGCTAGCCGGCCGGGGGATCCACACCTACAATCTGACCTCAGACAACGAGCCGAACGACTGTATTGGGCACCTCTGAGGGCCAGGTGACTTTACTGTCCCAGACAGTACCCAGCGCCTGGTCGAGAAGCTCCGGACCGGTTCGTCGGTCTGATCATCTGAGCCTACCTCCAGCCGTAGCGCCCACTTCCCAGCGCTTGGGCGAAGTGGCCTCTTACCGTCCAGGGAGCCCATTATGCCTCACCGTCACGCCGCCCTCCTCCTAGCCGGCATTGTCGTCGGGGTCCTGGCGGGAATCGCACTCGGTTGGCTGGGGGACCCCCAAGTCCGGTACGTGGCCTGGATAGGGACGGTGTTCCTAAACGCTCTCCAGATCCTGGTCATTCCCCTAGTGCTGGCAGCGGTGATCACCGGGGTTGCCGATATTGGCGACATCCGCCACTTTGGGCGTCTGGGCGGATGGACTATCGTCTATTACCTGGCCACAAGCGGCGTTGCGGTACTGATCGGGCTGATCCTGGTGAACCTGATTCAGCCTGGGAGCGAGGTAGCCCTCCAGGCCAAGGGGGAGTTACCCAAGATTGTTGCAGGTGGCGGAGCCGATACTGAGACTTTCATCAACTCCCTCCTCCCGCCTAACCTGGTGGCCGCAGCAGCCGAGACCAAGCTCCTCCCCTTAATCCTGTTCGCCTTGGCCTTTGGGGCGGCCTTGCTCGCCGTAGGCGAGTCGGCCCGTCCCGTGGCTGAGTTCTTCCGAGCCTTCAACGAGGTTATCATGAGGCTGGTCGTCTGGCTCATGTACCTCGCCCCACTTGGGGTCCTTGGTTTGGTAGCTGGTCGTTTCGGCGAGGCAGGGGGTGGCTCGGCCTTGGTGGAACAGGTTGCCGCTGTCGGCTGGCACGTGGTTACCGTCACCTCCGGTTTGGCCATTCACTTCGGTGTTCTATTCGGCATCCTGGTGCTCCTGGCGGGACGCGGGCTGGACTACCTCTTGACTATGCTTCGGGCCATATTGACCGCCCTGGCCACAGCCAGCTCCTCCGGCACCCTGCCCTTAACCCTTGAAGGCGTGCGGGAAAATGGAATAGACCCCCAAGCTTCTCGCATCGTACTGCCCCTGGGCTCCACGGTGAATATGGACGGCACGGCTCTTTACGAGGCCTGCGCAGTACTATTCATTGCCCAGGCCTACGGGCTGGACCTGACCTGGGGCCAGCAGGGTATGGTATTCTTAACGGCTACCCTCGCCGCCCTCGGTGCCGCAGGCATCCCGGAGGCGGGCCTAGTTACTATGACCCTCGTCCTGAAGGCAGTGGGGTTGCCACTGGAGGGCATCGGCTTCCTCCTGGCGGTGGATTGGCTGCTGGATCGCTTTCGAACAGCTACCAATGTCTGGGGCGACGCAGTCGGAGCCGCCGTGATCCATCGTTTCCTGAAGCGAGGATAACCCGGGAATCAAGGAGCTCCTGCCATGGCTAATGACAACAACGCGGATAGGGCGGGCAGCGATCGGGAGCCCGAAGCCGAGCTGAGCTGCGCATTCCAACAGGCCACCGATCTGGTAGCTCGCTTCACTCGCTTGGGTCTGGAGGCCGGGGCAATGCCGCTAGCTTGGCTCCCTGAGGAGACCCGAGGGCGACTTCGCCAGAATGCGGCCGAGGCCTTACACGGCCTGGCGATAGCCCCTCGCGTGCTATCCGGCCTTTTGGACGAAGTGGCGCGGGAGGTGACAGTCCCATTGGAGGAGACGGATCTTGGCACCCGACGTCGAGAGGAGGCCCGTGCAGCCGGGACGCCTTCGAAGGAGTCGTCGGATGAAGAGGAACCCCCCTAAGACACTGCGTATCGGAATCCTTGGCGGGGGCTATGCGGGGCTGCGAATGGCCCTTGATTTAGCTCACCTTCGCCGGCACGGCCCGCGGGGACCGGACCTGAAGATCGAGCTAGTAGAGCGTGCGTCCTACCACCGCGTCATCTTCTGGATGCACCAAGTGGCCGCCGGGACCCTTGCTCCTTCCCGGGCTACGATCGCTTACACCCGCCTTCCGCTGGAAGGGATTAGCTTCCGTCGCGCCGAGATCCATCGGATTGATCCAGAGGCCTGTACTATCCAGACCTCCCAAGGGGAATACGGCTACGATGTGCTCGTCTTGGCCCTAGGCTCCGTCCCCGACTACCCTCCCATACCGGGACTGGCTGAGCACGCCCATACCCTTCGAGATCAGGAAGGTGCAGAGCGTCTTTGGGCTCGGTTGGAGACCACCTTTGCCCAGGCGGGAAGCACCGCGGATCCCAGCGAGCGCCGGCGCTTGGCCTGTATCGTCGTGGCCGGCGGCGGTTATACGGG
>CAYVMM010000146.1:0-3987 GCA_964452535.1 uncultured Gammaproteobacteria bacterium
AGGCGCTGGGCTCGCTGCGGGCGAAGCAGTGATGGAACGGGTGATGAAACGCCCCCCGCTCCTGGGCGATTGCCTGGGTAGCTTCCGGGTCGAGGTCCCATTCCGCAAGGGACGCCGGGTCAGGCAAGGATTGCAGGCCATCCCGAGCTCTTCCACCGATTTAGGCATGGGGAACCCCTAAGCTGAGGTCGCGGCGTATCCCAGCAGGGCCCATAAGCTGAGCTTAAGGACGTAGCCATACACGTCTTTGACCCGACCGTGGTAGCGGTAGCCTTGGCCTCATTTGTGTAGCCCCGAGTTGTATCCAGCCACCGCCGGTTGGCGGCCTGGTAGACGGTCCCCGGAAGTAGTGGGGATCCACAAGGTCTCCACCCTCACGAGCCAATCCCGCCCCCTTGTTAGCTCAGTTGCTGGAGCGAACACTTCGTCAAGAGAAAAAACCGGCGTAGTTTGCAGCGGGGGATAAAAAGGGCTCTCCCACTTCACAATGATGAGGCGACGGGCAATAATAAAAAAGCCCCCAGGGGAGGAGGAACCCTGGAGGCTCAAGGCGCCGGGGAAGGGACAAGAAAAACCCGGCTAAGGAGAAGGAGGCATGAGGAATAGAGTTGAAGGATACCCGCCATCTCATTAAAGATCCTTGACTTACCTCAACTAGAGAGGGATTCAGCCGCTGCCCAGCAGCGGCTGGATCCCCTTAGGTTCTAAGGCCGTCCACGCCCCTATGTGCCAAGGTAACCAGCGAGAACAAGATAAAGGGGGCGAATGCTGGATACTGACGGGATAGCGGGCCCCCGATCACTATGGGCCCGCCGTAACAGGGAACAGAATCGCTAGGCAATCAGAGCGGTAGTCCGCTGCGGGAAGGGGCAAAACACCCTCAGCTGAGCGGGGGCGTACGACGGATCGGCTCAATCACTCAAGAACCCCATTTCAGCCGGACTACACAGCCGTGTCTGAGCGGGACAAGTTAGCGAGTGCCTATGCGAGCCAATTGGATTCCAACTTTTGGTCTACCAGGGCGATGAAAGACCCTTTTCATCCCCCTGGTCGAAGCGGAGCCGGCCGGTTCCGCTTGTCTAGAAAAACAGGCAACCGGTTGCTTTTCCGGGGTTTCCAGGAAAGGGCTTTTTCCCTTTTCACCGCTTTCAGCGGTGAAAGCCGGCCGTTGAAAAGGGTTTTCAACGGCCTGCTAAAACCTGCTAATAACTCGTCGAAGCTCTTCTTTGGATTGATCAAGGGACTTTTGATTTAGATACAGTATTTCCTCACGAACATGCTGGGGGCCGGATTCCATTTTATTCAGAGGAATGCCTTTTTCCATAGCGATAAGGCATTCTTTATAGTAATTCCCAAATTCCATAAAGTTATACGTTAACCTTAAATTATTATAGAATATTTTACCATACTCTTTGTGTTTATTATCTATAGTTCTATTTATTTTTTCAGTAACAGATGCAAGTCTCCTTCCATATTTCCTTTTGTGATTGATGGTTCGGTTGTTAATGAAAGTGTGCAGTTTTGGAATATTAATATGCCCTCTTCTTGCTCTTTCATGGAATATACTGTCTTCGTAACATGAAATTTCTTCACAGCCAAGGCCATATACTAAGGAAAAAATATTAACTATGGCTCTATATGAACTCTCATCCGACATAAACGGAACAATTAAACCCTCCGATGCCACGATACCCAGCTGAGTGTGAATAGAGAAACTTGGATTACAATCAATAATGAATACCGATTCTCGCTCTCCACTTATCTTACTCAAATAGTATTTTATATCGCTTATCCATACAAGAACCTTTTTCCAAACATTTTCACTTAAATAAATATTTGATATATGATTAATAGGATTAGAAAGAATCTCTGTTAAACTATCCCCACACAATAAATACAAGTTTTCTGGAATATAGCTATTATAGTTTGAAGGTGTTGTAATATAATCATCCGAATTGTCTATCATTCTAAAAGGCGATTTTAACCTTTCCCTAATATACCCTCCCACAGTTGCCCTTGGTTCTTTTCCCATTAGACGCTCAAGGATTTTTGAGCCAAAACCCTGTCCTCCTAAAAGCGTCTCAGAAATATTTGCCTGGGGGCACATATCAATTACATAAACATCTTTATCTGGATTATTATAAGCGTATGCCGAGCTTGCAAAAAAACCCAAAATGCTTTTGCCAACGCCAGTTTTGTTATTCCAAATGGCATAGGATGCCATAATTGCTTGCCCTATAATTGATCAAGCGAGATTACAGGATTATACCTTCCGCTTGGCTTGGACTGCCCCGGTCGATTCCAAAGCCATGGTCTTATCGCCGAATGACATTTACAGTTTGGGTAAGATCGCGCCTAAGATTCTACCAAACCGCTACCGACAGGGGGTCATCGCATGAATCCACTTAACAGCATCCGGGGCACGATCATCGGCGGCCTTGTCCTGGTGATCGTTGCTATTTTGATCATTAATGGCGTCACGGACATGGAGACTGCCCGGCCAGGGCTTGCATTCGACCGCTGGTTGCACATCCTAGCCGGCATCACCTGGATCGGACTGCTTTACTACTTCAACTTTATCCAAGTACCCGCCCAAAAGAAGGCTGCTGAGGACACAAGCGGACCGGGCGGTGCCGCCATCGGTAAATACGTCGCACCCCTCGCATTAGCCTGGTTCCGTTGGGCAGCCTTGATTACCTTCCTGACTGGCTTGGTCTATCTCTTTGCCCAAGGCAATCTTGGCACCGCCGCGGCGCTAGGGCTGACTCAGGATCCGGTGAGCGCCTATCACCTAACTATCGGCATTGGGGGATACTTAGGCACCATCATGTTCCTCAATGTGTGGGTTCTCATCTGGCCGAATCAGAAAAAAGTGCTAGGCATGGTCGAGGCCAGCGAGGACGAAAAGGCTAAAGCCAAGAAGATCGCCTTCTACGCTTCGCGGACCAATACGCTGCTCTCCCTGCCCATGCTGCTGTGCATGGTAGGGGCCCCCCATACCATGGGCGCTGCCGGCCACGGCCTGTGGTGGTGATCACCAAGCGCAACCCCACGGCGTTTGAGCGAGTCTGGAGCACCAGAATAAAGGTGGCCTTCCAGCTAACCGACGCCGGAGCCTTGGAACCGGGTTTAGTGTTCCCAAGGGAGGAATGTGATGGGCCGAAGAAAACCTCTAGCGGCCCATCTCACCCCCTTGGATTAGTCCGCCTCCATCCGCTGCCGGATGGAGTGGGCCAGGCTTTCCTGGCATTCCGCTAAGGTTTCGGTGAACTTTTTCGCATCATCGTCTATGTCCGGATTGATGCATTTGTTTTCTATGGCCGTAATCAAGAGGTCGGCTGCAATTCGCTCGGGGGACTCGTTGGCATCATTAGCCATCGGTTACTCCTACAACAGGTTCAACAGGGAATGCCTTTTACAGGCTAACGTCCCTTCCGCGTGTATTCGAAGTAATAGACATACCAAGGGCCTCGCGCTCCACTCGCTCCTTCAGGGGCCGCTTTGCAACCGTACTTATTGGCCATGCGGATTTCGTAGTCTTGTGCGTAGCGAAAACTTCGAAAGGTGTTCAGGATTCGCCACTTACGAAGGCCGACAACCCGTCCTTCCCAATCCTGGCGCCGTTTCTCGGGATTAGTAGAGATCCCAACCCGGCATGGCATATGGCCCTCCTATGGAAACAGCTTTGGGCTCGTGTCCTAAAAATCCTATCCGGATAGCCAATTATCGGGAAAGAGGCAAGGGCGGCGTGCGCCGTGAGGCGCTTCGTCTGTATCCCCAACGCAGTTGGGCGGAACTTGGCGGGCTGTTCCTGGATCGACCAGGCTAACCTGGACGCGAAAGCGCGCGGGGACAAGCGCATGCCGGTAAAGCGGTGTCCGCGAGGAGGCGTCCACAGCGGCGTGCCGCAAGATCTGCGCGATACGGTCAAGGCTGGATTGCTTGAAGTCCAATCTCCCGGGGGGAAAATGCGCACCCGTCGGAATG
>CAYVMM010000147.1:0-3955 GCA_964452535.1 uncultured Gammaproteobacteria bacterium
GACCTTTTTGCCCGAAGGCCGGGGGGCGGGTCCCGTGGCGGGGCTCGGAGCAGCGCCTCCGGTCGGCTCCGCAGCGGGGGCAGCCTCGTGCGAGGCGCTCGGCTCTTCACTAGCTGCGGGTGCTTGGGGAGCCTCCTCCGCAGATGGCGTGGGCTCGGACGTCGGTTGGGGGGCCTCGCCGGTGCCCTGGCTTGGGGTTGCCGCTTCGCCCGCTGCCACTTCTTCGGGGCTCGCTACCAGATAGCCGATGGCCTCGCCTACCGGGATCGAGGCCTCGACGGGTGCCAAGGGGCCGGATAGATAGCCCTCGCGGAAGACCTCGACATCCATGATGGCCTTGTCCGTCTCCACCTGGGCCACCACATCCCCCCGCTGGACGTGGTCCCCAGGCTGCTTCTCCCACTCGGCGAGGACCCCCTCGGTCATGGTATCGGAGAGCTGTGGCATCTTGATGGTGTAGGTGCTCGCCATGGTTACGGACTCCCCAGCAGCTTCTGGACGGCGCTGGTGATTTGGTCGGGGTCCGGTAAAGCAGCCCGCTCCAGTTTCTCATTGTAGGGCATAGGAGTATCCTCGGCGGTGACGCGAACGGGAGGGGCATCCAGGTCGTAAAAGCACCGCTCATTGAGGAGGGCCAGGATCTCGGCACTGATGCCCACAGGGGCCTCATCCTCCGTAGCGACAACCGCCCGGTGGGTCTTGGCCAGGGACGCTTGGAGGGTCTCGCCGTCGATGGGCTTCAAGGCACGCAGATCAATGACCTCCGCTGAGATTCCGGATTCCGCCAGCTTGTTGGCGGCCGCAAGGTTCCAATGGGTGCTCATCAAGTACCCGATGAGAGTGACATCGGTGCCTTCGCGGACCACCTGGGCTCCCTCAAGAGGCGCGAAGGCCTCCTCGTCAGGGATCTCGCCCTTAAGATTATAGATGGCTTCATGCTCCAGTATAATCACAGGATCGTTACAGCGGACAGCGGTCTTAAGCATGCCGTAGGCGTCGCTCGGGAAGGCGGGTGTGACCACCCGTAACCCGGAGGTCCCGGCGAAGAGCTTCTCCAGACGCCCGGAGTGCTGGGCGCCGAGCTGATGGGCCACGCCCCCGGGACTGCGGATGACGATGGGGCAACCGATCTGACCGCCGGACATGTAGCGGATCTTGGCGGTGGCATTGATGATCTGATCGGTGGCTAGCAACGCGAAATTCACGGACATGATCTCGATGATTGGCCGACAGCCGGTCATTGAGGCCCCTGTACCAAGACCGACGTAGCTGTTTTCGGAAATCGGGGCGTCGATTATGCGCTCTTCCCCGTATTTCTCGAATAGCCCTTGGGTGGCCTTGTAGGTGCCGCCGGGAAGACCAATGTCCTCACCGATGGCGAACACCAGGGGATCATTGGCTAGCTCTTCGTCGTGGGCCCGGCGTACGGCGTCCCAATAGAATGCCTCCCCCATAACTTATTCCTCCTCCTCCGGGAACCGTCCCCATGCCCGGTCGAGGTCGTCGTCCAAGACGTAGCGGGTGAGATCGGCGAGCGCCGGTTCCGGGCTCTCCTCGGCGAAGGGCACAATCTCCTCGTCGAGTCGGGCTTGGGCCACACGGTCCATTTCCTTGAACTCCTCTTCAGTCAAGATGCCTTTCATCAGGAGCCGGTCCCGGAAGAGGAAGATGGGGTCCCGCTCCATCCATTGCTGGATCTCCGTCTTCGAGCGGTAGCCACGGCCGGAATCGGACATGGAGTGCCCGCGGAGGCGATAGGTCATGAGCTCTAGGAAATAGGGGCCGGAGCCTTGACGAACGTATTCGATGGCCCGATCGGCGGATTCCATGACCTCATCCACGTCTTGGCCGTCGGCTTGAGAGGCTTCCATTGCGTAGGGCTGGGCCCGTCGATACTGGTCATGTATCGGGGTGGAGCGCTCCAGAGAAGTGCCAATGGCGTAGAGATTGTTCTCGCAGACAAAGAGTACCGGCAGCTCCCAGAGTTGGGCCATGTTCAGGGTCTCATGAAAGGTGCCCTGATTGTTGGCGCCGTCGCCCAGGAAACAGATGGCGATCTGGTCAGTCCCCTGGAGCTTGATGCCCTTGGCCAGACCAGCGGCAAGCGGGAAGGGCTCGCCCACGACGGCGTAGCCACCCATGAAGTTGTGCGCCACATCGAAGATATGCATGGATCCGCCCCGGCCTCTCGAACAGCCGGTCTCCTTGCCGAAGAGCTCGGCCATCACTGCCTTGGGATCCGTTCCCGTTTTAATGGCATGGATGTGGTCGCGGTAGCCGGTAATGACGTAATCGTAGCCTAGGCGTGCCCGCTCTAGGACCCCGAAGGCGCAGGCCTCCTGCCCCGGATACAGGTGGAGGAAGCCTCCGATGTCCTGATGGTGGTAGGCCTCGGCACAGCGCTCCTCGAAACGGCGCGCGAACACCATTTCTCCGAGCAACCGCTTGCGATCACCGGCTTCCATGGGGCGCTTCCTTCTGTGTGGGCTCCCGTCAGGGGCTTTTTGGGGAATGATGGAACCGGCAGCGTATGATTCCCGGACGCCTCTTCCAGGTCAACCCAGCTGATAGGTCGGGCGAATGATTGATCGGCCGACCGATAGGGTGCCTGCACTGGGCATTCGCCCCATAAATGGGGCTCCTACAGGGGCGGGTTACCGGAGCCCGACGCATCGGGCGAGTGGGGGGAACCCCCCGTCTGTCCGATCTTACCCTCCTCCGCCGTAGGAGCCCGATTCATCGGGCGAAGATGAACCAAGAACCTCCAAAAAACGGCGCCCCCAAGGGGGCGCCGATAAGGGCTGGGCAGGCCACCGCGCCTAAAAACGCTTCCAAAGCTGACCGTTGACGGCCGCTTCCATGCGCTCCTCGATAATGTCCCAGTTGAGATTCTCGATGACGGCGTCAATGTAGGCGCCGCGACCACCGGCCCCGTGATCTACCATCCAGGCGTGCTCGAAGCAATCCATGATCACGATGGGGGCGAATCCAGCAATGTGACCGTCCTCGTGATGCTGGATGAAATGGTTGTTGATCTGCCCTGTGGCAGGATCGTAATAGGCAATGGCCCAGCCAATGCCTCGGGACTTGCCGCAGTTCTTGAAGTCCTCGATCCAGGCGTCGACGGAGCCGAACTGCTCGGCCACGGTCCGGGCAAACAGGCCGTTGTTGTTTCGACTGATGCCAGCGCGGAGGTTCCCGAAATAGTATTCATGGAGGACCATGCCGTCGTATTCGAAGCCGAAGCGTCGACGGCGATCGGTGTAGGCTGCTGTGGCGCCTTGTCCGTTGGCCCGCATGTCCGCGAGCTCTTTGTGTAGGGCATTGGCGTTGTTGACGTAGCCAATGTAGAGGTTCCAATGATCGTTGATCTGCTCATCGGAAATGCCGTTAAGGCCCGATGGCTTGAGCTCTTCGCGTACACTGTAAACGGACAATAGGGCACTCCTCTGCCAGCGCATGATAGGGAAGACAGCGTCATCTATTACCTTGGAAGGGTATCAGCCAAGGAATGCGTCTTATTATAGGCGACGGATTCGCTGCCCGGCAACGGTGTACGGATCGCGAGCCCGCCTCGGTTGGCCTAATCGGGTAGGCAGAGTATACTAAAAGGTTTTTCCGGGGCACTGCCCATGGTTAGCAGTCACCTCATGGCCACCTATAACCGATTACCTGTGGCGTTCGCCAGCGGAAAGGGCGCTACCCTTGTGGACACCCAAGGCGCCGAGTACTTGGACGCCATCAGCGGGATCGCCGTCTGCGTCCTTGGCCATGCCCATCCCGCTGTGGCTGAGGCGCTTTGTGACCAGGCCAGCCGCCTTGTCCATACTTCCAACCTCTATCGCATTCCCTTCCAGGAAGAGGTAGCGGCCGAGCTGGCTCGTCTATCCGGCTTGGCCCGGGCCTTCTTTGCCAACTCGGGGGCCGAGGCCAACGAGGCGGCCATCAAGCTGGC
>CAYVMM010000148.1:0-3952 GCA_964452535.1 uncultured Gammaproteobacteria bacterium
GCTGCCGAGCCCGAGATGGAGCTGAGTTTTATGGCCTTCCCCGGGAATGATTTCGCCAGTCCCCACCATTTTATGGCCTTCATGCACGGCTCCCGCGCCTGGAGTGAGAGGCTCCTAAAGCCTGTGCTCATAGATGCGCAGAGCGCACAGGTCGTGGCGACACATGAGTTGCCCTGGTATGTGACCGCACTCTTGGTCTCGCAGCCGCTGCACTTCGGCGATTACGGCGGTCTCCCGCTCAAGATCCTGTGGGCTGTGCTCGACGCCCTCGCGATCGTCGTTCTCGGTAGCGGTCTCTATCTCTGGCTGAAGCGGTGTAATGCCTCATTTGAGGTATGGCTCGCTGCGGTTCACAGCAGAAGAGATCCGGAGAAGCCGCACCGATCGCAGCCCAGCCCCGCAAGGCAGGCGGATTCGGCCTCCTGAGGCGGTCCCGGACACTCCGCTAATCTCGCTCTGCTTTTTCTACTCGCCGCAGTTATCCCTGTTCCATTCTTTCCCTGGGCATGATCTCCTATGTGGGGATGGCCCGTACCCTTTCGGCGAAGGGGTCAGAGAGTGGAGTGAGAGGGGCGACCGCCCTTAGACCGGTCGATGCTAGGTCGCAGGCAGTCCCCCGTCGGCTCCAGCTATCGGCCGGTTGTGACCTAGTTGAGCGTGGCGGATGGCGACCCACCGCGGGCGGAGAAGTCCTCCTTGATACTTTGGATCACGGTCTGGGTTACCCGCCTGAGGGTAGCCTCCCAGTCGAGGCCAGCGGTGTGGTCCACCGTCTCCGTGGTACCGAACTCCTCCTGCAGGACCGACCGGGGTGTTCCAAGACCATCAACTAGACCGAGTTCCTTGGCCCGCCCACCTGTCCAGAAATCGCCGCTGAACAGCTCCGCCTTGGCGGTCTTGAGCCGGTTGCCGCGGGCGGCCCGCACATCCTCGATGAACTGATGGTGGAGGTGTTCCACGACGCCTTTCATCTTCGCCCGGTCCGCCTTGGACCACTTCCGGGTTGGGACCAGGCGATCCTTGTGCTTGCCAGCAGTGACCACCCGAGCCTTTACCTGCATCCAGTTCAGCAGGCCCTTGTACTGATACCCCTGCATGATCACCCCGATACTTCCGGTCACAGTGGCCGGACTGACGTAGATCCGGTCAGCTGCGGCGGCGGCGTAATAGGCTCCGGAAGCCAGCGTCTCCCCACCGTAAACCACCACGGGTTTGTCCGGGTGATCCTCCTTGAAGGTCCGGATGCGCTCATAGATCCGGTAGGACTGCACCGGTGACCCGCCCGGCGAATTGATCCAAAGCAGGATACCCTTGGCCGATTTGTCCTGGAATGCCGCGTTGAGGCCCTCGATGACCCGGTCCGCGGAGACCGTGTGGTTGGCCCCGATGGCTCCGGTCATCCGGACCACGGCCACGTAGGGTCCTTCGGTGTCTTGTCCGGCCTGGTCTCCTAGCTTCCCGATAACCGGAACGAGCGATTGCACAGCCCCGATCGCGGCGAGCAGAACCGCCACCCATCCGACAAACCGGACGTTTTTCCATCGCCGCTCCCGGCGGCGCTCTTTGAGAAACTCCTTCTGCAGGTCTTCCGAATCCACGAATGGACCTCCTATTTTGAGGTTTGGACTCAAAGATTGGGGATCTCCTTCTCCTCAGGATAGGTGGTCTCGCAACCGAGCAGTGGTGTCGCGGTCTCCAGTGGAGAAGGCGGGAGTAAGCCCCGGCCTAGGCCCCATCCCGCCCGAACGGCGGTAGGGCTTAGGGGAGGGGTTTGGCGTGGGCTTGGGTGACCGCTCCCTGGTCCAGAAGGATGATCCGCCCCCATCGGACTTCGAGCACACTGGCCGCCTACAGGTCTGGATCAGGCGGAGGGAGGCTAGTACTACAGCCGCAGTTAAGGTTTAGTGGGGCCAAATCAGGGTTTACGGCAGGGGGTCATGGGTGTGAAGACGAGAAATCCCCAGGGACCCGTACCTGTACCATCATAACTGCGGCTGTAGTACTAGTTCACCGAATTCCTCGATAAGCTTGTAGTTCTCTTGGGCGTCCACTGGGACTTCTAAGACCACCGGCCCTTTTCGCCCGATGGCCCATTGCAATGCCGGTTGCAACTCTTCGCTAGCTTGAACCCGAGCCCCTTGGGCCCCAAAGCTCTGCGCCAAGGCCACCCAATCGGGATTACCAAAGCCTACCCCAGTGGCGTGCCCAAAACGCTGCTTCTGTTTCCATTCGATTAGGCCATATAGGCCATCCACCAGCACCAGCAAAACAAACGAAACCTCCATTCGCACAGCGGTTTCCAGTTCCTGGATGTTCATGAGGGCCCCGCCGTCCCCGGCGACGGCAACGACTCGCCGTTCGGGGTGGACGAGCCGAGCAGCCAAAGCCCCTGGCAAGGCAATGCCCATAGCTGATAAGCCGTTGCTAATGAGGCAGGTATTAGGTATCGAGGCCGGATACAAGCGAGCCAACCATATCTTGTGGGCGCCGACATCGGAGATCACTATGTCACTGGGATCCAAAACACGGTGAAGATCGGCGATGACTCGCTGAGGCTTGAAGGGCACCGCCGTATCCTCATCGTGGAGGTGGAGCTTGCACGTAATCGGCTCGTGGAGCTGGGAAAGGACATTGTCTTCCCGGGGGGGGACGAGCTCCACCAAGTAATCCAGCGCCGTCCCGATATCCCCGACCACTTCCACGGCGGTGGTGTAGTAGGAATCCAGCTCCGCCGAGGTAGGCGCAATATGGAGGACTGGCTTGTCCCTCTCCGGGTTCCAGTTCTTCGGCGCGTATTCAGTGGGATCGTAGCCAATGCAAAGGACGACATCAGCGAGTTCGAAGCCGCATGCCACGTAATCATGGGCCTGGATACCCGCGGTCATGATGGCGAGTGGATCGTCGCCCGGGAAGACCCCTTTGGCCATGAAGGTTTGAACGACCGGGATATTGAGTCCACGCGCAAAACGACGCAGGGTCTGGCTTGCTCCTGATCGAATCACCCCATTGCCCGCCAGGATTAGGGCACTCGAACTGCGAGCCAGAAGGCCCGCTGCCCGTTTGATCTGCTCCTCCGCTGGCTGGGGACGGGGCAACGGATGCTGGGGGAGGGGCGTCGCGTCCGACTGAACCGGGGCCTCAGCCACATCCTCGGGGAGATCGAGGTGCGTGGCTCCCGGCTTTTCCAGGGCCGCTTCCTGAAAGGCGTGGCGCACCATCTCGGGGATCACTCCACTGTGTTTAACCTGCGCATTCCATTTAGTAATCGGATGATACATGGAGACAAGATTCAAGTATTGATGGGAATCCTTATGGATGCGGTCCAGACTGGCTTGACCGGTTAAGGCGACCAAGGGCGCCCCATCCAGGGCGGCGTCCGCAACCCCGGTGATCAAGTTGGTGGCCCCGGGTCCCAAGGTGGAAAGACAGATTCCCGCCCGACCGGTTAGGCGGCCTTGAACATTGGCCATGAAGGCTGCCCCCTGTTCATGGCGACAGGTCACGGTCTCGAGGGAGCTATCGTGCAATGCTTCGTAAAGGGCGAGGAGCTCTTCGCCAGGCAGCCCGAAGACAAACCCGCACTCCTCATTCTCGAGACAGAGAACCAAGCACTCGGCGCTATTCATAGGATGGCTCCCTCGAGGATCGGATGGCGAGAGGAACCATCTTCATTTTTAGGCCACACGGTGGTCCCTTCCAAACTTGCCCTGATTGTAAATGATAACCATAATTATTCCTATCTTAAGAGCCAAAGTGCCATTCAATCGGCCAGACGCATCAGGGCGATGGGGAGCCGATCGCGAACAACGTGCCGGGACCGCACAGCAACAACACCACAGACCCGGGTGAAAAGCGCATCACCGAGAGCGTAGCCAAGGACCATTCCCCGGAATAGCGCTGAGCCGCACATACCCCCTGACTGGCTGGACGCGACACAGTGATGCACGCGCCC
>CAYVMM010000149.1:0-3873 GCA_964452535.1 uncultured Gammaproteobacteria bacterium
GCGGCCGGACGGGACGAGGATTGTCCAGCCGGAGGGGGGCTCCGAGTTCGTGCGCGACGCCGGCGGACAAGCGCCCAACCGAAGCCATCTTTTCCGATTGCTGGAGTTCGCTCTGGAGACGTTCCTGACTCTCCCGACGCTTCTGGATCTCCTCCCGACTGTGCTGGATTTGGTCAAGCATGGTATTGAAGGCTCGGCCCAGCTCAGCAATCTCCCGGGGGCCGGACACCGCTGTTCGGTGAGCGTGCTCGCCCGCTGCGATCCGGCGCATACTGCTTGTCAGGCGGGCCAGGGGCGCTCCGATGGCAACGTGATGACCAAGGAAGGTCACCGTCAACCAGGCAAGACCCAACAAGCCCAATCCGGCGAGTCCGTAGCTCCGCAGCTGTTGCACATATTCCTGGATGTCGCTAGCGCGGCGGGTGATCTGGATTAGACCGTTGACCGTGCCAGCCTCGTCCACCAAGGGCGCGAAGTAGGAGTACACTGCCCTTCCCGCCACCTCCCCGTATTCGCTGCTCGATCGCCCATCCTGGGCCCGTTCAACGACCTCATCTTGGAGCTCATGAGCCGACTGGACCGCTCCCGCCGAAGCCACCAGATCGCCCTGGACATCGTAGAGATAGGCCCCGTAAACCCGACCGAAGCTGAAAGCCGACTCAAGGGCGTTTTGCAAGGCCCCTGCTCGGCCGCGAGCCATGGCCCGACCCATGGGCTCTTGCAGAGTCCGTCCAATAAGCTCGAGGTCTTCTTGAAGACGCTTTTTGTTGAGCCCCTCCAGGACGCCCAAGCTGATCGAACCGGCGATCCCGATCAGTAGGGTTAACGGCAAGACAACATACAGGAGGAAAGCAAAGCGGAGGTCCAAAGCATCACCCCAAAACGGCCTCATGTGGCATTTTGGCACATCTCTCCCACTCCCCCCAAGTCACTCACCGACACCGCGTGATTCTCTCTAAGCACCGCCATTGACGCGGCTTTTCAGGGAGCGACTCCTCTTTGGCATGACCCTTGCTAGAAACGAAGTAACGACGGGGTAAGAGCGACGCTTCTCAAAGCCCCATTGACAAACGGAGCCACTCAATAGGAGCCCATACATGGCCCTTTCCCTTCGGAACGCTCGAGTCCCAGCGTTGGCGGTCGCTCTTCTGGCCAGCGCCTTCCTCTCGGCTCCTGCCCTGGCCCAAGGCGGGTCCGAACACCCCCCAGCGCAGAGGGGCCCTAAACCGGCTCAGAACGTGACCAACCAGGAGCTCGACCAGGCCGCTGCGATCGTCACCGAGCTCCAGCGCATCAAGGCCAATTATTCGGAAGAGATGAAACAAGCCGAAGACAAGCAACAGGCACAGCAGATTCAGCAGACGATGCAGCAGGAAATGAGGCAGGCCGTCCAAGAGAATGGCCTAACCGTCAACCGATATAAGCGCATCATATCGGCTGCCCAACAGAAGGATGACCTACAACAGAAGCTCATGCAACGCGTTCAGGAAAGGGAGGCGCAATAGCCCCCCTTTCCAAGCGCATGAAGGAGATCCCGATGACAAAACGCGCCGTTGTTTTGGCGTTCACTGTCTTGGCCTTCTTACCCTTGACCGCGGCGATGGCGGCGGACAAACCAAGCTTTCAAAGCGTCGATAAAGACGGCGACGGCAAAGTCAGCATTAAGGAAGCTGTCAAGGCGGGGGTCCCCAAGAAAGCCGCCGAGAAGCAGGACCTAGACAAGGACGGCCAATTGACCAAAACGGATTGGGATTTTGTCAAGATGGAGCCGCCTAAATCGCAAGGAGGCCAACCGCCAAGCACAGAGCAACCGTAAAGCCCCGAAATCAAGAAAAACGGAACCAACCTTCTAAGGAGCCCGACGATGCGCACTCGGATGCATTGGCTTACATTATCGGCGGCCGCTGCCCTCCTACTCGGCGGTTGCGACTCCGGCTCACCCCCTACTGCGCCCCCTGGTGGAACCCAATTGCCGGGTGAAACCCAACGGCCGGGTGGAACCCAATCGCCGAGCGAAACCCAACCACCGGGCGGCACCCAACCACCGGGTGGAACCCAACCCCCAGGAACAGAGCAGCCGTAAAGCCCCGAATCAAGTAAAGCGAAACAGCCTTCTATAGGCCCTAAGCGCAAGAGGAAGCGCATTCGGGGCCATGGGCCCGGGCGGCTCACCCTTTAGGAGGAAGGGCGGCCGCCCTAAGCCCACTTATCCCAATCGGGATACTCGGGCACAAGGGGCATTCGGCGACCTCGTGAGCGCCCACGGAACACTCGACAAGGAACGGCTTAGCCAGCTTGGCGGAAAACCGGCTTTTTCTGCGGCAACTTGAAGGAGGCCACACCATGAAAGGCAATCTTTTCCCCACCCTCTTCCTGATCGCCTTCTTAATCGGCTTTTCCGGAATGACCTGGGCAGAAGAAGGCGAAACGACCGAGGGAGCGCGCGATCTCCCCAGCTTCGAGGAAGCGGACAAGGACGGGGACGGCCAGTTAAGCCTTGAGGAGGCCAAAGCGGTAGGGATTTCCCAAAATACCTTTGAGAAAGAGGATCTGGACGGCGACGGCTACCTAACCGAGTACGATTACAAGTACGGGGTCAAATGAGCTCGCTTCTCCCCCCCCCCGTCTGCAAAAGCCGGGCGCTTGCCCGGCTTTTTTCTAAGGAAGCCCCATGTTCTCATGAATCTTGGTTTAACTCAGGTAGGGATCCGAGAAGGGAAGCCGCCCAATTTCTGGCACAGCCAGTTGACGGAACGCCCCATCCGCGGGGAACGGGACCACCCGGCGTTTAAAACGGAATTTTCTAGGGAAATCAAAGATGATAAGACCTACAGCCGCCACTTTAAACGCGCCCGAAGCCGCCCTCGGGTTCGCTTACTCAGACTCGACGCCTCCAGGATCACACCCGTTGATCCGGCTACTTGACTCCGGCAAGGTCCCGTTTCGCAATTCGGACGCAAACCATTCGGTGAAGTAGCAGTCCTCTACGTCATGCGCCGACTTTTTCGGAAAAGTTTGCCCTCGGAAGCCCAGATACGCGATTGGCTAGGCGATCATCCGCTTATTGCCCGTATCCTCTCCCGCTCGGGATTTCTTGGGCTTCACCGGCGGGAGTTAGCACGAGGGGTGGCAGTCGGACTCCTGGTGGGCCTGACCCCTACGGTTGGGATGCAAACCATCCCGATGATCCTATTGTGTGTGATTCTCCGGGCAAGCTTCCCCGCTGCTTTCTTGGTGTCTTGGATTAGTAATCCGCTAACCGCTCCCGCTTTGTATTTCGCCTTCAATCGCCTCGGGGGGGCCGTATTTGGGGGGGACCTGGGCGCGCTGCCACCAACAACCAACCTAGCCGGCGAAGTTGCCAGACAAACCCTCTATCTGGTACTAGGCAGCGCCCTGGTAGCCATTCCAGCTGCGCTACTGGGATATGGCCTGTTCTTGGCAGCGTGGCGTTATTCGGTGATTAATCAGCGGAGGGTGGCAAAACGGCAGCGGAAAGAGCGAAGAACAGCGAGCAAACCTCACCCCATCCACGAGAGAAATGGTGGATGCGCAGGGGCTCATAGCCCAAAAGCCACGAGCCGTAAGTCCCCGATTCAGCCCCCTCCCGGGGCAACAAACCAATCAGACAGTTAGAATCGGCTTTGCCGAACAAGACAGCAGACCCATCACAGACGGCCCCCGGTCCCCCCTTGGACCACTCCACGCACGCGGGACCTTAGCGCCGGTCGATCTCAGCAAGGGGGCTTCTCCGATCCCCCTTCTTGCCGCCCATTCCCCGGAGAAGACCATCGCAACCGTCCACCGCTCCTTATGCCAACGCCGCGCACATCCCAAGAAACGCGCAACCAATCCGCCGACCCGGCACCTGCC
>CAYVMM010000150.1:0-1479 GCA_964452535.1 uncultured Gammaproteobacteria bacterium
GCGGGCGCCCGCCTGCGCCAGGCTCAGCTGGAGAAGGATGCCTTACGCCTTACCGTACGCCGCGAGGTAATCGAGGCCTTGGCGGAATATCGAGGGGCCCGTCGTCGTCTTCAGGCCCTGAAAGGGGCCGTCCTGGAGAGTGCCGAACAGAACCTGACCCTTACCCAAAGGGCTCAGCAAGCCGGGAAGGTGGGGGTGCCGGCCGTCACCGCTGCTCGCGACAACCTGCTCAATGTGCGTCGCGATTACCTCGACGCCCTACGTAGCCTAGTAACCGCTGGGACTCAACTGGAACGGGCCACGGGGGGACTCATTGCCTTCGGTCCGGGGCCCTCAGTCCCCAGCCAAGACCCAAAGGAGGCCGGATCCCATGGGCCGTAAGAGGCGAATGCTTAGCTTCATCCTGGCTGGGCTCATAGGGGTCCAGCCTGTGCTCGGAGCCGAAGGCGAAGAGGGACATGGCAAAGGAGAGAATCGGGCTAAGCCTGTTCACCATCGGTCGGTGAGGTTGAGTACGGAGCAGCGCCGCCGTTTGGATCTCCGAATCGGGCAAGTCGAGGCCGGAAGCGCCCAAGGGATGCTGCAACTGCCGGCGACGGTCCGTTTCGACCGCGACCGGGTCGCCAAGATTGGCCCTCGGTTACGCGCCAAGGTGGTCCGGGTCACCAAGGACCTAGGGACTCGGGTCCAAACCGGCGAGACCGTGGCGGTGATGGACAGCGTTGCGCTGGGCAAGGCCAAGGCGGGCTATCTCACTGCCCAGGCGGCCTTCGAGACCGCTCGCGCCGATTACCGGCGCGAGCAGCAGCTGGCGGAGAAGCAGATTAGCTCTGACGCCGAGCTGCTGGACGCCCGGGCCCGATTTCGGGAGGCCCGCGCCCAACGCGATGCCGCCGCGGCAGAGCTGCGCCTGTACGAGCTCTCCCAGCAGCAAATCCAAGGGATCGAGGCCGGTGGTGAGAAGCCACTGTCCCGGTACCGCCTGACCAGCCCTCGCGAGGGCGTGATCGAGAAGCGGGATCTCTCTCCGGGCCAGACGGTACATCCGGATGAGACCCCCATCCATGTGGTGGATACCGACGAGGTTTGGGTCATGCTCGAGGGCTACGAGCGCCATCTGCCCGTGCTAAAGACAGGTCAGATGGTTCAGCTCAGGCTCCGCGCCCTTCCTAACCGGACCTTTACCGGTGCCATCGACTGGATTTCCCGCAAGTTGGATCAGCGGACGCGCACCGTCCGTGTCCGGGCCGTAATAAAAAACCCCGAAGGCTTGCTGCGGGCGGGCATGTTTGGAGAGGCCAGTGTGCAGACAAAAGCTGGGGATCGGGTCGCCATGGTTCCGGTGGATGCGGTGCAGACCCTCCATAAGCGGCCCGTGGTGTTCGTGCCCGGCGCCGAGGAAGGCCATTTTCGGGCCACCCCGGTGACCCTGGGCCAGGAGGCGGGCAAGCGCGTTGAGGTGCTTACGGGCCTCGAGCC
>CAYVMM010000150.1:1489-3834 GCA_964452535.1 uncultured Gammaproteobacteria bacterium
CGAGCCCGGCGAGCGGGTAGTGATGCGTGGGGCCTTTGACCTGAAGTCCGCCCTTACTGCTGGTGGCCGCAGCGCCACCCCTAGCCACTGAGGAGGCCAATCGTGATTGAGCGCCTGATCAATCTGGCCTTACGGAATCGGCTGATGGTGCTGGTGCTGGCAGTCGGTCTGGTGGGAGGGGGCTATATGGCTTTCCAACGGGTGCCCATCGACTCCTTCCCGGATGTGACCCCGCCCATGGTTCAGGTCTTTACCTCAAGCCCGGGGCTATCGCCCGTGGATATGGAAACGCAGATCAGCTATCCGATTGAGATCGCGATGTACGGCCTACCGGGGCTCGAGCGGGTACAAAGCACCTCCATCTTCGGCCTCTCACGCGTCAATGTGTATTTCGAGGAAGGCACCGATATCTATTTTGCCCGGCGACTGGTGATGGAGCGCTTGGCCAAGGCCAAGCAGGCCATCCCACCGGCTCTGGGTAAGCCTCAGCTCGGTCCCATTACCACCGGGTTGGGTCGGGCCATGATCTATACCCTCCAGAATAAGGAGGGCTATCACCACGGCTTGATGGCGCTGCGCACCGCTCAGGACTGGATCGCCGAGCCCATGCTGCGCACAGTGCCCGCGGTCACTGAGGTCCTCTCGGTCGGGGGCTATGAGAAGCAGTACCAGGTCCGCCTCAAGCAGCAAGCCTTGCAGGCCCATGATTTGACGATCGCCGACGTACGCCAAGCCCTCGCTGCTAACAATCGCAATGTGGGCGGGTCCTTTATCAACCGGGCGGGTGAAGAGCACATCATTCGCGGTTACGGCTGGGTGGATCCCGGCAAGAAGGGCCTAGCCGATCTGCGCCGCATCGTTATCCATGAGCACAATGGCACCCCAGTCACTGTAGGCGATGTGGCCACGGTGACGTTCGGCCCCGCCATTCGGCGGGGCGCTCAGGTGGCGAACGGCCAGGAGTCCGTGGGCGGCTATGTCCTTAAGCTCATCTACGCCAATACCCAAAAGCTACTGAACCAAGTCGAAGCCAAGGTTGAGGCGATCAACGGCGCCCTTCCGGAGGGTATGAAGCTGGTGCCTTTTTATACCCAGACGGAGCTGGTGGAAAAGGCCGTGGGGACCGTCCAGGGCGCCCTCCTGAAGGGAGCCGTGCTGGTGCTCGCGCTCCTGTATCTGTTCCTGGGCAACTTGCGCTCGACCCTGATTGTCGTTGCCAGCTTGCCGTTGGCCACACTCATCGCCTTCATTGCCATGGATGCCGTTGGCATGTCGGCCAATCTCATGAGCCTAGGGGGACTGGCCATCGGCATTGGCATGATGGTGGATGGCTCAGTGGTGATGGTGGAGAATGCCTTTCGTCACCTAGAGCAGCGCCGCGGTGAGGATGTCGCTTTATTGCGGCTGGTCGGTGAGGCGGCCCAGCAAGTGGGCCGGCCCATCGCCTTCGGCGTCGGGATCATCGTCATTGTCTTCCTGCCTTTATTCACCCTTCAGGGTGTGGAAGGCAAGATGTTCGCGCCCCTGGCCTACACCATTGCCTTTGCCCTATTGGGGGCCCTCCTCCTAGCCTTAACCTTGGTGCCGGTGCTGATCACCTACCTTTTCTCCCGCCGGAGCACGCCGGGGGAGCCGCGGCTCGTGGGCTGGCTCAAGGCGGCCTATCGGCCGGTCTTGAGGAGGGTCTATCGTCATCCGGTGGGGGTCCTAGGGGCTGCGGTAATGCTATTCGGAGGCAGCCTAGCCCTGTTCCCGTATCTGGGGACAACCTTCGTGCCCACCCTGCGCGAGGGGACTTTCTTGGTTCGTTCCACCCTTCCGCCTGGGGCCAATCTGCCCACCTCGATTGAGTACGCCAAGCGCTTCCAGGCCGTCGTTAAGACCTTCCCGGAGGTGATCGGGACCTATTCGCGTGTGGGTCGGGCCGAGGTGGGCGGCGATCCGGAGCCGGTCAATGTGGTGGCGACGAACATCGATCTGAAGCCCTTAGAGGAATGGGAGAGCGGGCGCTCCTACGAGGCGCTGCAATCGGCCATGGCGGCCAAGGTAGAAGAGCAAATCCCTGGACTGGCGAACAATTTCTCCCAGCCCATCCAGCTACGCACCGACGAGCTGCTTTCCGGGATCAAGGCCCAAGTGGCAATAAGCATCTTCGGCGAGGATCTGGACAAGCTGGTTCATTTGGGTCGACGCGTAGCCAAGCTTGTCAAGGGTGTGGAAGGGGCTGTCGACGTCCGGATGCAGCAGCAGTCCGGTAAGCCGCAGATCACGGTGAAGCCGGATCGGCAGGCCCTCGCTCGCTACGGCATCCCCGTGGACAAGGTGCTCGAGACGGTGCGGACCGG
>CAYVMM010000151.1:0-3825 GCA_964452535.1 uncultured Gammaproteobacteria bacterium
CATTTTTTCGAGCATTTGCTTTTTTGGAGAGCTCCCAACGTCCAAATCATTTTGGAAGAGGCGGTCGCCTCTGCAGGGGGCTATCTTCTGATACTCATTGGACTGCTCCGTTTGGTCCCAAGAATTCATCCATTATCCGGGGAATTGGGGAACCAAAAGCAGATGGAGCACCGCTTGGAGGGTCACAAAGAGACCCACCTGTCGGAGCTCAGAACGGCGAATGCAACCCTCGAGGCGCCAATCGCTGCACATGAGCAGACGCAGACGGATCTGGAAGTATCACGGGCACGACTAGAGCATCTTCTGACCGCAAATCCTGCCGTCATCTATAGCTGTGAGGTAGGCGGCGACTATGCAGCGACTTTCGTCAGCGACAATATCCGCTCACAAATGGGCTACGAACCCAGCCATTTTATTGAGGATCCGAATTTCTGGATTAACCGGGTTCATCCGGAGGATAAGAACCGAGTTTTGACAGAGCTGGAAGCTTTCCTTCAAAGCGATGAAGACACATACAATCACGAGTACCGCTTCCAACACCGAGACGGAAGCTATTGTTGGATATACGAGGAACTGCGCATGGTCCGGGATGCGGACAACCATCCCGTGGAGCTCGTCGGATATTGGATTGACATTACGGAACGCAAGCAGGGTGAGCGGACGCAGCAACGATTAAGCGCCATTCTGGAGACTTCCACCGATTTTGTCGGCTTTGCAGATACCGAAGGCATAGCGGAGTACATCAACCCGGCCGGTTGCCAATTGATCGGCATGACCTTTGAAGAAGCGGTAGGCGAGCCCATTTCCATGTTTAGCCCGGATTGGGCCAATACCCTCATCCATCGTAAGGGCTTGCCCGAGGCGCGTCGCCACGGTTGGTGGCGGGGAGAAACGGCCTTACTGAATGGGGAGGGATATGAGATCCCGGTCTCCCAATTGATCCTGGCCCATCACACCTCCATGGGGAAGCCGGAATTTTTCTCTACCGTAGCCCGCGACATCCGCGAGGAAAAGGCCTACCAAGCCCAACTGGAGTATCAGGCCAACTACGACCATTTGACCGGATTGCCCAACCGCAACCTCTTGCGGGATCGACTTACCCACGCCTTACCTCACGCTGAGCGAGTCAAGCGGCATGTGGCTGTGCTGTTCCTGGATCTTGACCGGTTCAAGCTGGTTAACGACAGTCTAAGCCATGATGCAGGCGATGTCCTGCTCAAGGAAGTGGCTGAAAGGCTCAAGGGCTGTGTACGCGAGGAGGATACGGTCTCCCGCTGGGGGGGCGATGAATTCGTCCTCATACTCGGGGGACTGGCCGGAACGGAAGTTGCCCTCCACATCGCTCAAAAGGTGCTCACGGCGCTACAAACCCCTTTCACCCTGGAAAGGCAAACCATCTGTATTAACACCAGCATCGGGATTAGCCACTTCCCTCAGGATGGGGAGGATGCACCGACCCTGATCAAGAGCGCCGATACAGCCCTTCATTGGGCTAAAGATCAGGGACGAGGATGTGTGCGGAGCTACACTGCGGAGATGAATGCCCAGGTGGTGGAGCGGCTCACCTTGGAACAGTCACTGCGCCACGCCTTGGATCGAGAGGAATTCGCCCTCCACTACCAGCCAATGGTGGATCTGCAGAGAGGAAACATGGTGGCCATCGAGGCACTGCTGCGCTGGCGACACCCCCAACTCGGGGCCATTCCTCCGACCAAGTTTGTCCCATTAGCCGAAGAATTGGGGATCATGCCGACAATCGGAGAGTGGGTGCTACGCACTGCTTGCTCGCAAGCCCGCCAATGGCAGGATTCCGGGGTGCCAACGCTGACCATGTCAGTGAACATTTCGACGCAACAGTTCATCCAGGCTGATTTGACCGACCGGGTAGCTCAGCTTCTTGAGGAAATCGGTTTGCCGCCCTCGTCCCTTGCCCTCGAGGTCACCGAGAGCCAAATCATGCAGGACGTAGAAGGCGCCCTCGCTCCCTTAAAGGCTTTTAAGAACATGAAGGTGAACCTCTCGATTGACGAATTCGGGACGGGCTATTCTTCGCTGAGCCAGCTTAACCGTTTTCCTTTAAATCGGCTAAAAATCGGTCGAGACTTTATCCATGGCATTACGGAAGATCCAAACGATGCAACGATCGTAAAGGCGATCATCGCTCTAGCGCACAGTTTAGGGCTTAAAGTGGTAGCAGAGGGGGTGGAAACCGAAGAGCAGATAGGTTTTCTGCGTGAATACGGGTGCGAAGAAATACAAGGCTACTACTTCAGTCCGCCACTACCGGCCGAGGATATTGAGATCCTTTTGCGCGAGAATCGTCAACTACAGCTATCCCTGGAGGAACACGCCCTCTGAAGCTCGGCCCTCCGAGGAGCCTCACACAGGGAGCGATTCAGCCTCGAAATCAGCGTAGAGGACGAGAGTTGCGGAAACGGCCATAACACCGAAATCCGGGCCGATCTCGGTCTTGAGTCGGATCGGCATTCGACCCTGTAAACCCTTTGGCTTTTCCTTCACCAGTTCTACATTAGCCTGCTCTGTAAGGCCCTTTCATCTGGCACTGACAATCTCATAACCGTGGCTGATCTCGCAGCTAGGTGCCAACTGCGCCGAAGCCGAGCAGTACTTCTCTGCGGACAGCTCCACTGCTCTCCCCACCTGCTTCTCCGAAAGCCCTTCCCCGGTCACTGTGAAATGGATAGCGATCTTCGTGAAGATCTTGGGGTCGGTCTCCGCTCGCTCGGCCTCCAGCGTCACACGGCAGTCGGTCACCGGCTGGCGCTGCTTCTTAAGGATTTGAACGACATCAAAGGCAGTGCAGCTGCCCACTCCGAGCAGCATCATCTCCATGGGGCGTAGCCCCATGTTGCGCCCACCGCCGCCCGGGGGACCATCCATGACCACCGAGTGGCCGGACTCACTCTCGCCGACGAACTGAACCCCATCCACCCATTTCACTTCGCATTTCATTGTCCGCTCTCCTAGATCCTAAAAGGGACTCATCGGCTTCCGGTACTCTCCGAGGCCGCTTCCCGTGCCAGAAAGGCGGCCACCTCGTCCAGGGACTCGGTCCGCGGCATGGGCGGCAGGCTTTCCAGGAAGACCTGCCCATAACTGCGGTAGATCACCCGCGGATCTCCCAGGACTAGGACACCATAGTCGCCAGCATCGCGGATGAGGCGGCCAGCACCTTGTTTGAGGGTAAGCACAGCAGTGGGGAGGTGCTCAGTGTGGAAGGGCTGGTAACCTTTTTCCTTGAGGTAGCGGTCCCTGGCCTCGATCACCGGGTCGCCAGGACTCGGGAAGGGTAGCTTGTCGATGACCACCACCTTGAGCGCGTCGCCGCGGACGTCCACGCCCTCCCAAAAGCTGCTGGTCCCCAGCAGGACAGCGTTGCCCATGCTGCGAAAGCGCTGAACCAACGCGTCACGAGGCATCTCGCCCTGCACCAGCAGCGGATAGCCAGTCTCTCGACGCAGGCGCTCGGCGGCCTGCTTTAGGGCCCGATGGCTGGTGAACAGCAAGAAGGCGCCGCCACCCGCTGCCTCCACTACCGGTAAGGCGGCATCCAGCAGGCGATCGGTGTGACTAGGATGATTGGGATTGGGAAGATTCTTCGGCAAATAGAGCCGCGTCTGGTCAGAGAAGTGGAAGGACGAGGGCCATTGCCGAGTGACAGTGTCCTCCGGCAGGCCTAGCTTAGTGCGGAAGTGGGCGAAAGACTCGCCTACCGCCAGGGTGGCCGAGGTAAACACCCAGCCTTGGCGGCCGGCGCCCTGGATGGCCTCCTGGAATGCCCCGGCCACCTCCAGTGGGGTGGCG
>CAYVMM010000152.1:0-3793 GCA_964452535.1 uncultured Gammaproteobacteria bacterium
ACCAACCCCGCCTGCCCTCTCGGACCTAGCCCGAGCCCATCCCCGCGGCGAGGCCATCGCCCACGCCTACGCTAGCGGTAGGTATACCCTGCGAGAACTCGGGGACTATTTCGGCCTGCATTACTCACACGTCATCCGGATCGCCCGCCGGGGGCTAGAAGCAAAAAACAAGACCTGACCCTTATGCTCTTATGCTTATGCTTACTCAATTGGGTGGTAAACAGAGCAGTAGCCAAGATCCTCAACCCGTGTCAAAGCAACTCGTAGTCAGCTTAATAGCTGTCAGTAGAAGTTGCCTAACTGTTTGCTTCTTTTCGTACGAGGCCATAGCAGGCCGTTGAAAAGGGTTTTCAACGGCCTGCTAGAGCGAACCGAACAGGTAAGAGACAAAAGACGAGACCTGACCCCTTTTCCCTGAAGCCGTCTGGGGTAGAAAAGGAAGGTTGGGGCAGTGCGTCACGATCGAGTCACATAGAACCAAAGGAAGATAAAAAAACAGGCCAGGAATCTTCCTAGCCTGTTAAAACTTAGGGGACTTATTGGTGGAGCCGGCCGGGCTCGAACCGGCGACCTCTACAATGCCATTGTAGCGCTCTCCCAACTGAGCTACGGCCCCGAAACGGGGGCCAGAGTCTGGACACTTCCCCCAGAGGTGTCAAGCAGACGCCGCTCGCTCCCGGATATGGTCTAGGGCCCGATCCAACCGCCTCAAGGTGGTCTCCTTGCCGAGCAGGGCAAGGGTGACATCAATGGGCGGAGAGACCGCGGTGCCGGCAACCGCCACTCGCACAGGCTGCGCTATCTTGCCCAATTTCAGACCATGCTCGTCAACCACTGCCTGGAGGACCGCTTTGATGCTCTCGGATCGCCACTCCTCCAGGTCTTGAAGGCGCTCCCGAACCTGCTGCAACGGCGTCTCCACGGCCGGCTTAAGGTGCTTCCCGGCCGCCTTCTCTTCAAACGACGCCGGATCGCGAAAGAAGAACAGCCCGAGATCGGCCATTTCAGCCAAAGTCTTGGCCCGCTCTTGGAGACTTTCAATGATCGGAACCAGATTGGAAAGGACGTCTGGATCAATATCCCGTTTACGCAGCTGTTCTTTGAATGGGGCCACGAGGTCCTCGGGCTCCCGCTGGCGGATATAATAGCCATTGAGCCAAATCAGCTTCTCCTGGTTAAAGACCGAGGCTGTGCGGCCAACGTCATCGATGGCGAACAGACGGAGGAGTTCCTCTTGGGAGAAGACTTCCTCGTCTCCATAGGACCAGCCCAGTCGCGCTAGACCGTTGAGCAGGGCCTCGGGCAGGAATCCTTCCTCACGATATTGGAGCACGCTTACCGCACCGTGACGCTTGGAAAGGCGCTTCTTGTCTTCGCCCAGGATCATAGGCACATGAGCGTAGCTCGGCGGCTCGCCCCCGAGGGCCTTCAGGATCTGCATTTGGCGCGGGGTATTATTCAAGTGATCGTCGCCGCGGATGACGTCGGTGATGCCCATGTCCTGATCGTCTACGACCACCGTCAGATTGTAGGTGGGAGCCCCGTCGGAGCGGGCGATGATGAGATCGTCGAGCTCGTTGTTATTGAAAGCGATACGACCATGGATGCGATCCTCGACCACCGTCTTGCCCTCATCGGGGGCGTGGAAGCGCACCACCGGGGCAACCCCCTCGCGGGGCTCGCTGCGATAGCGGCAGCGGCCGTCGTACATGGGTTTCTGCTCCGCCGCTCGCTGCTCCTCGCGTAGCCTATCCAGCTCTTCTTTCGTGCAGTAGCAGTAGTAGGCGTGTCCCGTTTCCAGGAGATGATCCACGACTTCGCGATAGCGCCCTAGACGCTGACTCTGGAAATACGGGCCATTATCCCATGTCAGCCCCAACCAAGAGAGCCCATCAAGGATCGCCTGAACCGCTTCGGGTGTTGAGCGCTCCTGATCCGTATCCTCAATGCGAAGGACAAAGGTGCCTTGATGCTGGCGAGCATGGAGCCACGAGAACAATGCTGTCCGAGCACCACCAATATGGAGATAACCAGTGGGGCTTGGCGCGAAGCGCGTACGCACAGTCATGGCTGGAAAATTCCTTCCCGCGGACACTTAGATGGATTGATGTTACCCTTTCCCTGCTCTGGCTCGGGCGCCGGAAAAGCGAGCCCCATCTTATCATCTCATCTCTGGAAAGGATGTCTGATTGGCGCCAGGCCAGGCCGGTTGCCCAGCTGCTCCTAGGGTAGCAAGGAGGGATGCTCCCCTGCGCATCCTTATCCTGGGCGCACTGGCCTTTGCCCTAGTGGGCTGCGCCCGCCTGGGGAGCGTAGGCGAAGGGCCGTTAGCCCTTTCCCCTAAGGGGCCAGGCAAAAGGAGCGAGAGGGACTTAGGCTCATTCGGCTCGGCCGGCACGAGGGAGACAGATTCGCTTGTGGCCCCGCCTCTGCAACCTTTCGAACCTTCTCAGCGCTCTCGACAGAACAGAGGATACCGCTCATACCTCCAAAACGCTGCTCGGCAAGCGGCAAAAAAGCGCTCGCGACCGACTTTCTGGAGCATGCTCCTGTCTCAGCTGCGAATAGAGACACCGGACTGCAACCAAGTCCGGCGCTTTATTCGGTTTTACCGGAATAACCGCGATTATCTCCACCGTGCACTCAAGCGAGGCCGCCCCTTCCTAGCCCACATCCTAAGGGAAATCCGCGAACGGGATTTGCCGGGGGAACTGGCCCTTCTTCCGATCATCGAGAGCGCCTTTCGGCCTTTTGCCCATTCTTCTAAGCGGGCAGCTGGGATCTGGCAGTTTACCCCCGGGACTGGACGCCACTTCGACCTCAAGCAGAACTGGTGGTACGATGAGCGCCGGGATATACTAGCCGCTACCGACGCCGCCTTGGACTACCTAGCGGACCTCAAGGCTCGCTTCGGAGATTGGAAGCTTGCCTTGGCGGGCTACAACGCGGGTCCTGGCAGAGTGGCTGCTGCCATCCGCCAAAATCGCACCCTAGACCGTTCCACCAGTTTTTGGCACTTAGACCTTCCGGACGAGACCCAGCGTTACGTACCCAAGCTGTTAGCTCTTTCCCACGTCCTCAGCCAGGCTAAGCAGTCCAACCTCGAGCTACCGGACGTTCCTCTCCAGCCCCCCTTTCAGGTAGTCAAGCTCAAGGCACCGCTCAATCTCGCCCTAGCCTCGAAGCTCGCCGGGGTGGCAATCGAGACCTTATATCGGCTTAATCCGGGACTCAACCGGTGGACCACTCCCCCTAAAGGCCCCGAACGCCTCCTAGTCCCGCGAGAGACTACGGAACGCTTCCGGAGGCGCTTGGCCAAGGTAGACCGCGAGAAGCGAGCGCGCTGGATCCGTCGCCGGATTCCGAAATCGCGGATTCGGATCGGCGAGTCTCTCATGCTCCCTCCTGCTTCCTCAGAAGACGCAGCGCAGGCGCGTGGGAGCCCTCCATACCGGCGGGAAAAGGACCACAGCCAACTTGATGCACGAATCTGGGCAATGCACAAGGTGCAAGAAGGGGAATCCCTGTGGGGAATTGCCCGTCGTTTTAACGTCGAACTGGAGCGGCTTGCCGATTGGAATAACATGGCCCTACAGGATACCCTGAATGCCGGTCAACGACTCGCTATATGGCTTTCCCCGAGCGAAGCCTTCCGGAGGCGGAGCAGCACTCAGTTGCATTACCGGGTCCGTAAAGGCGATTCTCTGTGGACCATTGCCCAAGAGTTCAATGTACCGATTCATCGGATACGGTACTGGAATGATCTCAGGGAGGACTCGGTTCTCCATCCGGG
>CAYVMM010000153.1:0-1059 GCA_964452535.1 uncultured Gammaproteobacteria bacterium
ATGGAACGCCCTGGTCAATCGCGCCCGCGCGAACCTTCAGGCGCAGAGCCGCTGCCCCGGTCCGGGGGCACCCTGCACCCGCTGCCCCATGGGCCGCTTAGACGGCGCCGAGGCCAATCCGCCGTCGGAAGCCCCCTGCCGGGCCCGCTTCCGGGCCACAGAGCGCCAGCTCGGTCGGCTCCTACTAGCCGCCCCGGCCCGGGATCGGCTTCAGCTCCGTCGCACTCTGGATGGTTTGGAGCTCACCTATCGCGCCCTCTGGCACTAGGATAGGAGAGACCCATGGCGGCTTATTTGGAAGGAAGGGGGTACCTTTACCAGGGGGATCGGCTCGTCGCCCCGGTCCGCTACCGCTTGTACTGGCCGGATACTAACGCCTTGGGACCATCCATCGTCGGGGGTGAGCTGCGTCCCCTTGCTGGGGTGGGGCACAAGGTCCCCGAGGGACGTTTTCTCTTGCACACGGAGGCCGGGATGAGCTTGCCTGTAGCCGTGATTGGCTCGCATGGGGAGCACTGGCGGCCTTTCCATCGCCTCCCTCGGGACCGGGCCGATCGGGGGCTGGCCGGATAAGACCCGCCCTTCTGGCGAGCCCAGGAGGGGCCAACTCCAACGGCGGATCCATGATCCGGCCGGGTGCGTGGCTCGAAACGCCCCACAACCTGGGAGGCACCAGTATGACGATCCAGGCGCCGTTTGATCAAGGACTGGTTTTCCACCAAGGTTTGCCTGTAGCCATCTACCCGATAGCCGAGCGGGATCCGTGGCACCTGTATCTACGCGGCGGGTCCTTAGGCCTGGAACAAGGAACCCCGGTGTCGGTGGCCCTTTTCTGGGCCAATGGCCGCTCCGATCCTCTTTGCCGAGTCACGGGCCGCTTAGAGGAAACGGACAGATGCCATCTCACGGTTCGCTTGGATGAACCCAACAGGGACTAGAAGCGCGACTTTCCAAGAAGGCTCCCCACGGCCTGAGGAGGGAAGCACGATGCCCTTCTTACATAAGCTACCGCAAGCCTTGCGTGGATCGTTTGGGGAAATAGAGACTTCGCTCCTTCCT
>CAYVMM010000153.1:1159-3779 GCA_964452535.1 uncultured Gammaproteobacteria bacterium
TCCGCCACTACTGCATGGGCTACGGGGAGCTCTCTAACCAATTCCTGGAACGCATGGATTCACGAATCCAACGGCCTCCGCCCCTTACCAAGGGGGATTACCTGTACCGGGCAGGGGAATCCTGCCCGGGTCTCTACATCGTGCAGATTGGATTGGTGCGGCAATTCCTGCTCACCTCCGATGGCAACGAGCGGGTTCTAGGCTTTTATATGGGGGCTGACCTCATGGGCCTGGAGGCCCTGGGTCACAACTGCCATCGATTCCATGCCCAGGCCCTGGATACGACCCAGGTCTGCCTCCTGCCCCGGGAAGAGCTGCTGGCGCTCGCCCGCGATTCGCCCACAGGCTTTCATCAGCTGCTCCACCTGATGGCCTACAGCACCTACCAGGGAAGCCGTGGCCAACTGGCCCTGCAGGATATCCCGGCGGAGCCCCGAGTGGCGGGATTCCTCCTCCGGCTGGCTGAGCGCTACCGGGCGCGCCATTTCAAGAAATACGAATTCCCGCTCCGGATCCCCCGTCAGGACATGGCGAGCTACTTGGGCCTGACCCGCTCGACCGTCAGTCGGACCTTGTCCCAATTGGAAAGGGACGGCTGCCTCACCCTGAGGCACCACCGGCAGATCCTCCGAATACAGAGCCTGGAAGGCCTCAAGGCTCGGGCCAAGGGGTGCGAGAGCCTCTTCTAAGCAGTTCCTATGCGGCGTTTTCACCAGTGAGGCAATCCGGTGACGGCGATTCCCGGAATGGAAGGGCATCTAACGATTGGACTCACCGTTCTGGACGGGCAGGTAGCCGATGTGACTCTTTCCTCAAGCCGCCCAGTCCAGAGCGGCCAAATCTTCAACGAGCAGCCGGCGCATCAGGCCCTTGGCCTGATGCCTCTCATTTTCGCTGTGTGCGGGACAGCCCAGAGCGTCGCTGGTCTGAAGGCGGTGGAACGGGCCATTGGGTGGGAGCCGGGGCCGAGCCATGAGGCAGCCCGTCAATTCGCCTTGGGCACGGAAACTGCCCGCGAGCACTTGGTTCGGATGCTCACTGATTGGCCGAGCTGGCTCGATTGGAATGAAAGGCGAGGGACCCTGGCGCGTATTTATCATTGGCCCAAACGGGCACGCGATCTCCTTTACCCGAGAGGAGACTTCACGACCAGCGGGGGCGGGCAGCTTGCTCCCGACCTGGACGGCCTCGCCCGGCTCAGCGAGGAGATTGCCCTTGAGATCGAAGGCGAAATTCTGGGCCTCTCTCCCCATCGGTTCTTGGAACAAACCAAGCCGGAGGATTGGCTTAAGCCGCCAACCACGGCCCCCGACGCTCTGGGGCCGGCCTTTCTTGCCTGGCTTCAGGCCTCGAGCCGAGCCAGCCTGGGCAACGCTGCCCTCACCCCGTTGCCCAAAGGCAATGGCGACAAGCTAGCCGAATCCTTGGGGGGCGACCACAATGGGGCTTTCGCGGCCCGGCCGACCTGGGAGGGCCAGCCAATGGAAACCAACCCCTTTAGCCGCAACCGAGGCCATCCTCTGGTAGAGGCCGTCGTTCGACGCTGGGGAAGCGGCCTCTTAGCGCGGCATATGGCCCGGTTGGTGGATCTGGCCTACCTACCTGACCGCTTAGCCGGGCTGAGGGCAGCCTTGGCCGAGGAGGCAGTACGCCCGGGGTCATGTCCGGCCACGGGGACTGGCTTCGGTATGGTAGAGGCGGCCCGTGGGCGTCTAGTCCATTGGGTAGCACTAAGGGAGGAGGCCATTCGGGAATACCGGATCCTAGCCCCCACGGAATGGAATTTCCATCCCAAGGGGGTATTGGCTCGTGCCCTCGATGGCATGCCCGTTGATCCCGATCCGGAGAGGGTCAGGCGAGAGGCCAGCCTGATAATACAGGCCTTGGATCCTTGTATCGGGTTCGAGATCGAGGTTTACCATGCATGAGGATTGCCTGAATTGGGAGTAGGCCATGTGCTTGGCGGTTCCCGGAAGGATCACTGAAATCAGGCCGGACGACACAGCCCTGGTGGATTTCTCCGGGGTGGTGAAGGAGGTCAGTCTGGCCCTGGTAGAAGCTGTGGCAATCGAGGAGTACGTCCTCGTTCATGTGGGCTATGCCCTTCAGAAGATCGATCCGGAGGAGGCCGAACGAACGTTGGCTTTGATTGCCGAGCTCCCGGATCCGTCCGTCCGCACCGCCTCGGAGCCGAGTGAGTAAGCCGGAAGGAGTCACAAGGCACATGAAATACGTTGATGAGTTCCGTGACGGCACCAAGGCGCGCATACTGGCTGCTGATATTGCCCACCAAGCCAATACTGGCCGACACTACCGTTTCATGGAGTTTTGCGGGGGTCATACCCACGCTATCTTTCGCTACGGTGTACCCGATCTGCTCCCCGACAACGTTCGCATGATCCATGGCCCAGGCTGTCCGGTGTGCGTGCTGCCGGTGGGGCGGGTGGACATGGCGGTAGCGCTGGCGCGGCGGCCCGAGGTCATCCTATGTACCTACGGCGACCTGCTTCGGGTACCGGGCTCGCGTAAGATGAGCCTGAAGCGGACCAAGGCCGAGGGCGCCGACGTGCGCATGATCTATTCCCCCGCCGACTGCCTGCAGCTGGCCCGCGACCATCCC
>CAYVMM010000154.1:0-3741 GCA_964452535.1 uncultured Gammaproteobacteria bacterium
CGAATAGCCCACGGGGGAGAGCAGCACCACCTCCCCTGACTCCAAGCGGTTGTGTATCCCCGGGCCATCGACGCTGCGCACCTCCCCGGTGTACTGGAGGTCGACCCCGTCCCGGACCCCGACCGGCCGGGCGCGCAGGAAGTTCCCTGTACCCATCCGCAGGGCCGAGCCCCCAAGGGGTGGATTGGCCAAGCCCACCGAAAGCGCCGCCTCGATCTCCAGGCGCAGCCGCCCCACGCCCTCCTTAACCGCGCCCAGTGCGGCGGCATCGGTTACTCGCCAGCCCTGGTGGAAACGCGGCTCCAAGTCCCAGGCCGCGATCCGGCCCTCGATCTGGGGGCGGGCGCCGTGGACCAGGACCAAGCGCACACCCAGGCTATTCAGAAGGGCCAGATCCTGGGCGAGGGGCTCCATCTGCCCTTCCGCCACCACCTCCCCGCCAAAGACAACCACGAGCGTATATCCCCGAAAGGCACGGAGATAGGGAGCAGCAGCCCGAAAGGAACGAACGAATTCGGAAGGCGATTGGAACGGGACCTCACTCATCCCCATGACGTTCCGGAGAAGAGGCATATCCTATCACTTAAGCTATTCCCCCAGTTGCTAAGAAGAACGCAAGTTTTGCCATGAGACACTGGCCCGGTAACGGGCAATCGGGTCGGGGTCCTCGCCCCTCCTACGAAAACTCACCTAATGGAAGAGGCCACTGTAGCGGCTGCCCTAGCGGGCGAACGAGGGATCCTGCATTAGGGAGCATCAGGGCTCTCCCCCGGCGCAGCCGAACTACAACGTTAGGATGACCATGCGGGATGGCAAATGGCCACCGTAGGAGTCCCATTTATGGGGCGAATGCCCAGTGCGGCTATCCTATCGGTCGACTGATCGATTATTTGCCCGATCAATCAGGCTCTGAAACCGGTTGATTAGCACCCGCTATCGCTTCGGGCCGAAAGGCCAAAGCCGTACTTGAGTCAGAGGACCCGAGTGCGGTCGACACACGGGGCCATTCTGCTAGCATGAGAGAGTACCTAGCGCTTCAACCCCATCTTAGCGGAGGTCGCCATGAGCCAATCCTCCAACCTCCTAGACAATTTTGCCCGCGAGATCGGAGAGGCCTTGGGTCGGCTCGGCCTCCCGCCCGAGCGCATGGAGCAAGCCGTTCGCGATGCCATCCGTCCCGTCCTAGAGCGCATGGATCTGGTCACCCACGAAGAGCTTCGACAATACCGCCAGGATCTGGAAGAGACCCAGCGCCGACTCCAGGCGATCGAGGCCCAGCTCGGTATGGGGCCCGAGCAGGACGAGACGGAGCGCCATTTTCAGCACGAGCGATTAGAGCCTGATCCGGGCGACCCCGCCTCCGATTACGACCCCAACGAGCCCAAAAAGTAAGCGGAGCAGCGCTCAAAAAACAAGGGGGGAGAGCCAGTGGCTCATGCAGTGGTCCGAACTCGGGCCCTAAGCGGAGTCGCCTCGCCTCCAGTGGAAGTGGAGGTGGATTTGGCCGGAGGGCTTCCCAGCCTTGCCCTCGTCGGACTACCGGAGACGGCGGTTAAGGAGGCCAAAGATCGGGTCCGGGCGGCGCTGATCAACAGCGGCTACGAATTCCCTACTGCTCGCGTCACTGTCAACCTCGCCCCCGCCGACCTACCCAAGAATGGCGGGCGCTACGATCTCCCCATCGCCCTCGGCATCTTGATCGCCACCGGTCAGCTCCCGCGGGAAGCGGTCTCCGGACAGGAATTCCTCGGTGAGCTTACCCTGGACGGTCGTCTCCGCCCCGTTGTGGGATCCTTGGCCGCTGCCTTGGAGCTTGCCGGAACCGATACGGCCCTTGTCCTTCCCCAGGGCAGTGCCGCCGAGGCCGCCGTAGCGGGCACGGTTCCTGCCCATGGGGCAAGCTCCCTGAACCAAGTGACCGCTCACTTGCGTGGCCAAGATCCCCTGGAGCCCGCCTCGGCCCCTTCCCCCCCTCAGCGCTCCATAGCCGATCTCAGCGCGATACGCGGACAAGAAGCAGCCAAGCGTGCCTTGGAAGTAGCCGCGGCCGGTCAGCACGATCTCCTTATGAGTGGGCCTCCTGGGGCGGGTAAAACCCTTTTGGCGCAAGCCTTTCCTGGCGTGCTGCCTCCCCTGGACCGGAACCAGCAGATTGAGGTAGCGCGGATCCAATCGATCCAAGGGCAGCCGATCGCCGGTCTGGATCCGGTTCCCCCCTTCCGAGCCCCGCACCATTCGGCCTCGGTGGCGGCACTGATCGGCGGGGGTAGTCCCCCCCGACCAGGCGAAATCACCCGCGCCCATCACGGCGTCCTATTCCTGGACGAGCTCCCCGAATTCCAGCGCCCTGTCCTGGAGGCGCTGCGCGAGCCCCTGGAGACAGGGGAAGTGACCGTAGCACGTGCCCAGACCAGCACCCGCTTCCCTGCCCAATTCCAACTTCTGGCCGCTATGAACCCCTGCCCCTGCGGACATCTGGGAGACAGCCAGCATTCCTGTATCTGCACCCCGGCTCAGATCCACCGCTACCGCGGCCGGCTCTCTGGTCCCCTGATGGACCGAGTGGATCTCCAGATCGAAGTCCCTGCCCTGCCGGTGGAGGCTCTTCGACCGGAGGCCAAGCGAGTGACACAGGGGCAGACCTCAGCCATGGTGCGGGAGCGCGTGCATGCCGTCCGCCAACGACAGATAGAGCGCATGGGAACCTGTGCCGGAGCGCTCACAAGCCCCGGCGTGGCCCGTTATTGCCGTCCTGACGAAGAAGGCCTATCTTTTCTAGAGATGGCTGCCCGGCGCCTGGGGCTTTCCGCCCGAGCTTATCACCGGATCCTCAAGCTCGCCCGCACCATTAGTGATCTAGCGGATGAGGCAACCATCCAACAACCGCACTTGGCTGAAGCGATCCAATATCAGAACGCCTAAGGAGCGAATCCTATATAATATACCCCATAATCATGGGGTTAATGGATGGACTCTCTATCCCCACCTCCTTACTGTCACAAAATTGACACCTGGGCCTCCTCAGTTCCATGAGGAGGCGTCAGGCAGGCGGGCACCTACCTATTAGTTCATCGAACGGACCCAGACCGTTCACCTGGACCACGAGCCCCACCCCGCTGTTGACGAAATCCGCACCAAGCCGAAGCGGACCAATACGAGCCACAAGGCCTGCACTGAGGGATGGCTCAGACCCACGAACGGCGTGGCCGAATACGCTCACGGGGAATTCAAGAGCCGGGAGCATGCCGATATAAACGGTGCCTTTGTGGAGGAGTGAAAACACGGGCACTACCCGGTCCTGAACGGGATGTCCTTTCGGCCTAGCTGGCTGGCGGCGAACCCGGGGTAAAAGCCGGGGCAACCGATTACGAGCCAGAGGAGCTGGCGGCTGAGCAACAGCGTTAGCCAGAGAGGTGTGGGTCGGGAAATGCCGGAAAGACGGCTTCCTGGCGGCTTTGACCCGGGTCCGGGATGAGCTTAGGGGTGAGAATGCCGAGGCATTGCAGGAAGTTGGAATGCAAGAGGCGCAAGCTCTCAAACACGTCGACCAAACCAAAGCGGACCGATGGGAGCGGCGGTTCAACGAGCTAATCGAGCCGCTATAACTGAGCTAATTGCTCCTACTTCCATGAAGGGCCCCTGATGGGGCCCTTTTCTGTGCTTCCCCGGGCTTGCCGGGGACTCTCTAAGTAGGTCATGCGCGGGAGAGACAGCCGCCCGGCTAGCCTCGCCGCTGTCGGC
>CAYVMM010000155.1:0-3717 GCA_964452535.1 uncultured Gammaproteobacteria bacterium
GCTCCCAACCCCGCCATCGCGCAGCCAGTACCCGAGGGCCTGGTGAATACCCGTCGCCGCCTCGGCGCCCAACGGGAGCAGGCCTAGCCCGACAGCCCCGATAAGCGGAGATAGCCTTGGATGAGCTCGGCCTTCCATAAGAGGAGGATCCATCCGCTGGTAGCTAAGAAGGGGCCGAACGGGATGGCCAGGTAGCGGCTCGCGCCCCGGAGCAAGAAGAGTAGACTCCCGACTAGGCTACCCAGAAGGGCGGCTAGGAACAAGGCCAGCAAAACCGCCATGGGGCCGAGCCAAGCCCCTAAGGCCCCTAGGAGCTTGAGATCGCCGCCGCCGAGGCCTTGCCGGCCCGTCGCTCGGCTGTAGCCCCAGGCGACCCCGAAGAGCAGGCCATAGCCTACCCCCATGCCGAATAGGGAGCCAAGCGGGCCAGGCAGACCGGCCTCTTCTTTTCCCGCCAAGTCGGGCCATCCGAGCCCGGCAATGCTCAGGACCAGCCCGAGGAGACCGAGGGATGCGGTTAAGCGATCGGGCAGGATCCGATACGCTATATCGATTCGGGCCAGGACAATGAGCCACCAAGTGAACAGAAGGACGGGAGCCAGGAAGAGCGAAGGCCCGATGACCAAGGTGGTAGCCCCGCTCAGGGCGGCTGTGCTGCCCTCGGTGAGGGGATAGGCCAGAGAGATTGGCTCTCCACAGGTGCGGCACCGTCCGCCCAGGAGGAGGTAGCTGACTAGTGGCACATTCTCCCAGGTGCGCAGCGTATGGCCGCATTGGGGACAGGCGGAGGGAGGGGCAATCAAGGATTGGCCTCGGGGGAGCCGATGGGCCACCACATTGAGGAAGCTCCCCACCACCAGGCCCAGGAGAACCGCTCCGATCGGGATGCCTAGGTCAAGGGCCGTCATTCCATGCCCAGTTTTTGGATGCGATACCGAAGGGATCGCAGGCTAATCCCCAGACGTTGGGCGGCGGCGGTTTTATTGCCCCCTGTGGCCTCAAGGGCCTCCCGGATCAATCCCCGTTCGGTATGGTTGAGGTAGCGGTCCAGCTGGAATGACGACTCCTCCTCGGCAGGAGGCTCGGGAGGCTTGGACACTCGGTCCCAGGAGGAGCGAATGGCCTCGGCGGGAATGGTCGTGCCTCGCGTCAAGGTTAGGGCGCGCTCCAGGATGTTCTCCAGTTCGCGCACATTGCCCAGTAGTGGCAGTGCCTTGAGGTGATCGAGGGCGCTTGGGCTTAGGCTCGGCATGGGCGGATCATCCCGGCGGCGATGCCGCTGAGTCAGCACGGCCTGGGCAATCTCCTGCATGTCCTCCGGGTGTTCGCGCAGGGGTGGGATGGTTACCTGGAGGACGTCCAGGCGGTAGAAGAGATCTTCCCGAAATCGGCCGGAGGCCACCTCTTCCCGGAGATCCCGGTGGGTAGCAGCTAGGATCCAAACATCGACGGGGCTTTCCTGGGTCGCCCCCAGGGGGCGGACGGTAAGCTCTTGGAGGGCGCGCAGCAGATTGGCCTGGACAGACAGATTGAGATCGCCCACCTCATCCAGGAAAAGGATGCCCCCTGCCGCCTCCTGGAAGAGGCCCGTCTTGTAGCTACTTGCCCCCGTGAAAGCCCCTTTACGATAGCCGAATAGCTCGCTTTCGATCAACTGCTCCGGGATGGCAGCGCAATTCAAGGGCACGAAGGGGCCTCTCGATCGCAGACTGGCCTGATGGATGGCTCGGGCGGCGAGCTCCTTGCCTGTGCCGCTTTCCCCTGTGATTAGGACCGGCGCTTCGCTGCGGGCGACTTGGCGGATCTGCTTTCGGACAGCCTCCATGGCGGGGCTGTTTCCGATCAAATAGGTATCCGAGTGATTCCGGTGGTCCTTGCTGTGGCTTAGCTGGATTCCGTATTGGACCAGGGAGCGGAGCCGATGGGTATCGATTGGTTTGGGGAGGTAATCGAAGGCTCCGATCCGGAGGGCCTTCGTTGCACTTTCCGAGGTACTGGAAGCGGTGATCACGGCCACGGGGCGTGGAGGCTCCAATTGCCCCGCTTGGTGGATCAGGACCGTGCCATCGCCATCGGGGAGGCGGAGAGCGGTCAGGAAAAGCTCGGGGCCGTCCTGGGTCAGGAAGGGCTTGGCCTCAGCAAGGCTTCCCGCGCCTTGGACTTCGAATCCCAAGGGATTAACCACCACTGCGATGAGCTCGCGCACGGAAGGCTCATCGTCAATAACCAGCAGCTTACTGCTCATTTCTCCCCCCTTTTACTGCATGGCCGTTTCCCCAATTGGTGGGCAAGAGGCCGTAACGGTCCTCATCCCGCTCCCTCCCGATCGCCTTTCCCAAGCCCCATTGGGGGCGGTCCGCTTTGGCATCGACTGTCGCCTTGCGGGCACGGAGCAGGAAGGGCCGACTTCGTCCGCCGTGTCGGCTTTCCTCCCTAGCAGATAGGCCATGCCCATCGCAAGTGGGCTTCCGGTGGGTGTGCCTTGGATTGGCCCGTTGGCCTTTTGGCCTTATAGACACACCGGGGTAGGGTGCCCGGAAGGGGGCTACAGGAGCCGCCGGCCGGGCTACTGGCTGATGGCTTGGCCCATCTGAAAGATGGGGAGATACATGGAGATCACCAGAGCGCCCAGGATGACCCCCATGACCAGTATGATGATGGGCTCTAGGAGGTCGGTTAGGCCCTCCACCGCCGCGTCCACCTCCTGTTCATAGAAATCGGCGATCTTGGTGAGCATGATCTCCAAGCTGCCGGACTCCTCTCCGATGGCAATCATCTGAGTGACCATGGGCGGAAAGACCCCGGAGTCTTCCAGTGGCTGGGAGAGGCGCTGTCCGTTCTCCACGGCTGCCTGGGTGTTCTGGATGGCCTCTTGGACGATGCGGTTGCCGGCCGTGCGGCCAACCGTGTCCAGGATGTCGAGCAGGGGCACACCGGCCGCGGACAGGGTGGCAAAAGTCCGGGTCATCCGCGCGATGGCGGCCTTCCGCATGATGTTGCCAAGGATGGGAAGTTTGAGGACGTACCGGTCCACCTCGCGGTGGAAGCCCCCCACCTTGCGATAGACTTGGCGAAAGCCATAGGCGAAGATCAGGGCTCCCCCGAGGAGCCAATACCAATGGGCCCGTAGCCCCTCGGAAAGTCCGATGACCAGCTGGGTCGGGGCCGGAAGGGCCGCACCGAAGCTGCGAAAGATCTCCTGGAACTGGGGGATGACCCAGATCAGGAGGACCGCGGTGACTAAGAAGGCCACGACGATCACCGCGATGGGATAGAACAGGGCGGATTTGACCTTCGCCCGAAGGGCTTCCGTCTTTTCTTTGTAGGTGGCGAGTCGGTCGAGGACTGTGTCCAGGATCCCGCCCTTTTCCCCGGCACGGACCATATTGACGTAGAGCTCGTCGAAGACGTGGGGATGGGCAGCCAAGGCCTCCTGGAGTGGCTGTCCGGCTTCCAGGTCGTTGGTAACCCGATCGATGACCGTGCGCATAGTGCTGTTGTCGCTGCTGCGCGCGATGAGGCGGAAGGCCTCCACCAAAGGCAGGCCGGCATTGATCAGGGTGGAGAGCTGGCGGGTTATGACCACAATGTCGTGGATCTTGATCTTGGGCGGCTTTTGGAACAGTGGCTGAGGTTTCTTCTTGACCTGACGCGGAACGAGGCCCTTTTGGCGCAAGGCGGCGACGGCGGCCTCGTGCGACAGGGCCTGGATCTGAC
>CAYVMM010000156.1:0-1130 GCA_964452535.1 uncultured Gammaproteobacteria bacterium
GCGACTTCTGCTGGTACGACCATGTCCTCGACATGAGCGCCGTGCTAGGGGCAGTGCCCGAGCGCTTCGGGCCCGCCGCCACAGAGGTCGACCTCGACACCTATTTCCGGATGGCCCGGGGTAAGGCCCCCACCGGCGAGGAGGTGGCCCCCTGCGAAATGACAAAATGGTTTGATACCAATTACCACTACCTCGTGCCCGAGCTAACCCAGGGCATGGATTTCCACCTGGCCTCCGATAAGCTCTTTACCGAGACCCAAGAGGCCCTGAACGAAGGCTATCGCCCCAAGCCCATGATGGTGGGCCCCTTGACTTGGTTATGGCTGGGCAAAGCCAAGGGCGAGGAATTTGATCGCCTGGAGCTGCTCGATCGGCTCATCCCGGCCTACAACCGGATTCTCGAACGTTTGGCTGCCCTCCAAGGGGTGGAATGGGTCCAGCTCGATGAGCCCATCCTAGCTCTGGACCTTCCTCAAGAGTGGACTCAAGCCTTCTCCCGGGTCTATCGCGAGCTCGAAGGGCACGGCCTCAAGCGCATGGTGGCCACTTATTTTGGGGAGCTCGCCGACAACCGCAGCCGTCTAGCCGATCTCCCCGTGGAAGGGATCCATATTGACGGGATTCGGGCCCCTCAGGAGCTGGAGGCCCTGGCGAGCTCCCTCCCCGAAGAGAAGGTCCTGTCCGCAGGCGTGGTGGATGGCCGCAATGTTTGGCGCAGCGATCTGGAAGCGGTCCTGAGCACCTTAGAGCCCTTAGCGAATCAACTGGGCTCCGAGCGGCTCTGGGTAGCCCCCGCCTGTTCCCTCCTCCATGTCCCGGTCGATCTGGAACAGGAACATCGACTGGATGACGAGCTCCGCCAGTGGCTGGCCTTTGCGGTCCAAAAGCTGGATGAGCTGGTCGTGCTTAAGCAGGCCCTAAATGCGGGTCGGAGCACGATTCAGGA
The DNA here is from genome assembly GCA_964452535.1 of uncultured Gammaproteobacteria bacterium. Lineage (GTDB taxonomy): Bacteria > Pseudomonadota > Gammaproteobacteria > Thiohalorhabdales > Thiohalorhabdaceae > Thiohalorhabdus. The sequence goes on from CAYVMM010000156.1 coordinate 947, forward strand.
GGCCTTGGCTGTCAGTCATCGGGCCAACGAGGCCCGGAAGGCGTCGGAGCGTATCCACCGGAACTCGGTCCAGCAGCGGCTCCAGGGCGTAACCGAGGCCATGGCGCAGCGGAACCACCCCTATCCTGAGCGCCGTCCGGCGCAGTCGAGCAACCTCCAGCTACCGGAACTACCGACCACGACC
>CAYVMM010000156.1:1237-3669 GCA_964452535.1 uncultured Gammaproteobacteria bacterium
CTCGGCGATGAAGGAAGCCGTCGCCTCAACCGTCCGGGCCCAGGAGGAAGTCGGTCTCGATGTCCTCGTCCACGGGGAACCGGAGCGGGCCGATATGGTGGAGTACTTTGGCGAGCAGCTTGCCGGTTTTGCCTTCACCGATAACGGCTGGGTCCAGAGCTTCGGCTCGCGCTGCGTGCGGCCGCCGGTAATCTTTGGCGATGTGGAGCGGCCGCAGCCCATGACGGTGGACTGGAGCACCTACGCCCAATCGCTTACCGACCGGCCCATGAAGGGGATGCTAACCGGCCCGGTCACCATGCTGCAGTGGTCCTTCGTCCGGGACGACCAGCCCCGTTCAGAGACGACCCGGCAGATTGCCTTGGCCCTACGGGACGAGGTGAACGATCTGGAAGCCGCCGGGATCCGGGCAATCCAAGTGGACGAGCCCGCCTTGCGAGAGGGCATGCCTTTGCGGCGCAAGGACTGGGATGGCTACCTCAAGTGGGCAGTGGAGGCCTTCCGGCTAGCGACCAGCGGGGTCGAGGATGCCACCCAGATCCATACGCATATGTGCTACGCCGAGTTCAACGACATCATCGAGTCCATTGCGGCTCTGGATGCCGATGTGATCTCTGTCGAGGCCTCCCGCTCCGATATGGAGCTGCTCGACATCTTCCGGGAATTCGAATACCCCAATGAGATCGGTCCCGGGGTCTATGACATCCACAGCCCGCGCGTACCGACAGTGGATGAGATCGTCCGTCTCCTGGCCAAGGCCGAGGAAGTTATCCCCCGTGACCGGCTTTGGGTCAATCCCGATTGCGGCTTAAAGACCCGCTCCTGGGAGGAAGTTCGGCCGGCGCTGGCCAACATGGTCGCTGCTGCCAAGCAGCTGCGCGAGCGTCAACCGGCTTGAGCTGGCCCGGCCATCGGCAAGGGCTTCCGGGGACCGAATTGCTTCGGTCCCCATTTCTATTTGGGAGCCTGGCGAAGGACGCTTATCCTGAAGATCTCGCGAGCCCATCCCGGCCTCGCAGGGCTCGACAAACGGGGCCTCGACCACCGTAAGGAGGAGCCATGGCCAGCGATGAACGCTATCGCCAAGGCAAGGCCAAGCTTGCCCAAATCCACGGTGAGCACGGCACAACAGCGGTCCAAAGCCTTGAGGACGTCGCCCCGGATCTGGCCCGCTACATCTTTGAATTTGCCTTCGGTGACATCTACAACCGCCAGGGTCTGGATCTGCGAGAGCGCCAGATTGCGACCATCGCTGCGCTCACCGTACAGGGCCACGCCGAGCCCCAGCTCAGGGCACACATCCGGGGTGGGCTGAATGTCGGGCTGAGCCAGCAGGAGATCGTCGAGGTCATCACCCAGATGGCGGTCTACGCTGGCTTTCCTGCCGCCATGAATGCCGCGACGGCTGCCCGCAAGGCCTTTGCCGAAGCCGCGTCGGAGTCGAGTGAGGGCAGTGGGGGCACAGGACCGGGCAAATAGCTCGTTTCGCGGGGAATCGCCCCTTTTTAACCTGGAAAAAGGGCGAGTAAGGCCTTATGGCCCCTTTTGTCAGTCTCCACAACAGTAATCGCCTTGAAGGGCTCGCCGATCTCCTTGCTGAGCAACTGCAAAGCGGAGAGACGAGGCCACTGCAGTCAATTCGTATCGCAGTGCCCAATAACGGCATGGCCCGCTGGCTCTCACTGCGCCTAGCGGAGACCAATGGGATCGCGGCCAACCTGGACTTCGCTCGGCTGGACTGCCTGATCGGGCAAGCCTTCGAGGCCACCCTCCCGGATAGGCAGTCCCTGGATCCCTCCGTCTTCGGCGTCGAAGCCTTAACCTGGCGCCTCTTCGGTTATTTCCAGGCCGACGAGCCAATCGAGACCGGGATCGACGCGTACCGCCGCGAGGTTGACGGCCTCGCTCGCTTCCAGCTGGCTCGGCGAAGCGCGGAAGTATTCGACCGCTACCTAACTTATCGCCCGGATTGGATCCAGCAATGGGAGAATGGCGAAGGCGAGCACTGGCAGGCCCGGCTTTGGCGGTGCCTAGTTGCTGACCTGGGCGACGGTCCCCATCGGGGCCATCTGTTTACCGACTTCCGGAACCGATGCCCAGGAGATCTTGCCGAGGCGACGCCCTCCCTAGTCGAGGGATTTGTCGATCGCCTCTACGTCTTCGGCCTCTCCCACATCCCGCCCGCCTATCTGGATATCCTGGCTCACCTGAGCCAGCGAGTGCCGGTGGCCATCTACCGCCTTGCCCCAACCCCTGAATACGGCGCCGATTCGAGCCCCCCTGCCACCGATCGGACCCCCGCCGAAACCGTCGGTGCCCCCTACCCGGAGACGAGCCATCCTCTGCTGGCCTCATGGGGCCATCAGGGGGCCGAGCTGGAGAGGCTGCTGAAGGAATTCGAGCCAATGCGCGCCGATCATTTCACCGATCCG
>CAYVMM010000157.1:0-3635 GCA_964452535.1 uncultured Gammaproteobacteria bacterium
CGCCCCAAGGAGCGTCGTAATCCGCCGTGTCAAGAGGTTGTTCGAGAGGGCCGTGAGGTGGATCTGGCCCGCCTGCCGGTGCAGACCTGCTGGCCGGGGGACGCGGGCCCTTTGATCACTTGGGGGATTACCCTGACGCGCAGCCCCGATGGCGGGCGCCAAAATATGGGCATTTATCGGCAACAGGTGATCGGTCCTAACCGGGTAATCATGCGCTGGCTGGCCCATCGGGGCGGAGCACTGGACTTCCAGCGGTGGCGAGAAGCCCGTGGCGACGAGCCCTTTCCAGTGGCTGTGGCTCTGGGGCCGGATCCGGCGACCATTCTGGCGGCGGTAACCCCCGTTCCGGACACCCTTTCCGAGCACCAGTTCGCCGGGCTTTTGCGAAATGCCCGCACAGAGCTCACTGAGGGCATCGGGGTCCCACTTCAGATTCCGGCCCACACCGAGATGGTCTTGGAAGGCCATATCCATCCCAAGGACACCGCCGTGGAAGGCCCCTTCGGTGACCACACCGGTTACTACAATGAAGCCGAGCGTTTCCCCGTGCTAACCATCGATCGCATTACCCATCGGCGGGACCCCATCTATCACACCACCTATACCGGCCGACCGCCGGATGAGCCGGCCATCCTAGGGCTCGCCTTAAACGAGCTATTCGTTCCCCTGTTACAGAAGCAGTTCCCGGAAATAACCGACTTCTATCTCCCCATGGAGGGCTGCTCCTACCGGATGGCCGTCGTCGCCATGGCTAAGCAATATCCCGGCCATGCCAAGCGGGTCATGATGGGGGCCTGGTCCTTTCTCCGGCAGTTCATGTACACCAAGTTCGTGCTGGTGGTAGACAGTGACGTCAATGCCCGGCACTGGGAGGACGTCATTTGGGCGCTAACGACCCGGGTGGACCCTAGCCGGGATGTCACCCTCGTAGACAACAGTCCCATCGATTACCTGGACTTTGCCTCCCCCATCTCAGGGCTGGGCTCCAAGATGGGAATTGATGCCACCCACAAATGGCCCGGGGAAACGAACCGCCAGTGGGGAGTCCCCATCCAAATGGATCCCGCTACTCGGGCGCAAGTGGATAACCTCTGGCCCGAGCTCGGTCTTACCCCACCGGGAACCCACTGAAAGGAGCGTAAGCCTTGTCTGGGGACTTGGGCCCTGTTTAGTCACTGGGCTTGTCCCGATCGGAGCCGTCAAGGCCTTCGTCATCTCTTCGGCCCCAAGGCCAAGGACCTCGCCAAGTACCGAGAGCTGCCCCCGCTAGGGCAAGACCCACGAGTGCCGGAATCCACCCCGAACTTAGGGCTTGATAGGGGGTCGCCCCCTCACGGGGGCGGATCCGCACGCGAGCCACTTCCGGCTTACCGGCAGGGATGGCCTTAACTACCTGGCCGCGATGGTCGGCAGCGAAGGTCAAGCCGGTATTCGCCACTCGTAGCATGGGGCGGCCGAGCTCGCGGGCCCGAGCGCGGGCAAGCTGGGCGTGCTGCGCTGGCCCAATAGTTCGGCCGAACCAAGCGTCATTGGTGACATTGATTAATAATTGAGCCCCCTTTCGAACCGGCACCGCGACCTCACGAGCAAAGGCGTCCTCATAGCAGATGGAGATTCCCGCGGAAAGGCCGTTCAACACTAAGGGGACCACCCGATCACCGGGGAAAAACCGACCTTGCCCTGGGACAAAGCGCTGGGCGAAGAATAGGATACGACGTAGAGGAACATACTCCCCGAAAGGAACGAGATGGCGCTTGCGATAGCGACCGCTCGCTGTGCCCAAACCAAGCACCGCGTTGAACTGCCGCCACTGGCCTTCGGCCCGAGCCCGTTCGGGCGCCCCCACTAATAGGGCAGTCCCGCTAGCGCGGGCCTCGGCGTCCAGGGTGTCAAGATAGCCTTGAACCTGATCCGGAAAGGCGGGCAGTGCGCTCTCGGGCCAGATCACTAGGTCGGCGTCCAGGGATTGCCGGGTAAGCCGACGATAGCGCTTCAGGATGGCCAAGCGCCGACCAGGGTCCCACTTCAATCTCTGGGGAACTGCGCCCTGGACGAGGGCCGCTTCGACTTCGGGTCCGGCCGGTACCGTCCAAGAGTGGGCCCCTATCCCTAGCCCGGCTACTATGAGCCCCAGGATCCCAGCCACCGCGCTTGCTGTCTGTTGCGCTTGCTTCCGAATGGCCCCGCCTAGGGCAAGAACAATCCCCCCATTAAGAGCAGCCACGAGAACCCCAGTCCCCGATCGCCCTAGTACTGACAGCCATCCCCCCAGAGGCCCGACCACTTGGCTATCGCCCAGGCTAAGCCAGGGGAAACCGGTAAAGGCCGTTCCTCGGAGCATCTCCAGCAGGCCCCACAGGAGCGGCAGGGCGAGGCAATAGCCTAGGAAGCGAGGACCACCCGTTAACCAGCCGGCGAGGAGAGCGAAAAGGGCAGGATAGAGGGCGCAATAGGCAACCAGGAGGCCCCAGGTGGGAACGGCCAAAGCCAGGGGCATTTGGCCAAAGGTTGCGATCGTTGGCAGGAGCCAGTGAAGGCCCAAGCCAAACTGTCCTACGCCGAAGAGCAAGCCTCGCCGAAAGCGGCGCCCCCCCTCCCGATCGGTGGCAGCTACAAAGAAAAGGGGGGCCAGAACTATCCAGGCCAGGGGAAACCATTGCCAGGGGGCAAAGGCCAGAGGCAGCAGCGCCCCGGCAACCAGACAGACCGCATCCCATTTCCAGGCAGACAATCGCCAGGGGAAACAGCCCCGTCCTGGGATCAGGCCGACTCACTGGATTCAGTGCCCGCTTGGTCGGCCTCCACCAGCCTTAGGCTACGAATGCGCCGACGGTCCGCCCGGATCACTTCCAGGATGAGGCCATCGAGCCGGACCCATTCGCCCACGGCGGGGACATGACCGAATTGCTGCACCATCCAGCCTCCCAGCGTTTCCACTCCTTCGGCCTCCAGGGAGCAATCGAAGCGGGCACAGAAGATGTCCAGCGGAATTTGAGCATCGATTTGAAACCGGCCGTGCCCCCGTTGCTCGACCATCACGGTCTCGATATCGAACTCGTCCTCGATCTCACCCACGATCTCTTCAAGCACATCCTCGATGGTAACCAGTCCGGCTGTTCCACCGAACTCGTTGACTACGATGGCCATGTGGTTACGGCTTGCCCGGAACTCATGCAACAAGCTATCCAGATGCTTGCTTTCGGGGACAAATACCGGCGCCCGCACGACAGCGAAAAGATCGAAGGAGAAGCGGTCCTCCACCCGCCAGTACCTTAGGAGGTCCTTGGCGCACAGGATCCCTCGCACATCATCACGGTTCTCGCCGACCACCGGCAGGCGGGAAAACCCCATATCGACGATTCGGGGAAGGAAGGAGTCCGGATCCTCCTCCGTGCGGACCACTTCCATCTGGCCGCGGGGAACCATGACATCCCGGACCCGAGTCTCGGAAACCTTGAAAATCCCCTCGATCATATGGAGATCTTCCGGATCCAAAAGACCCTCCTCCTCCGCTTCACGGAGCATTTGCCGAAGCTCCTCCCGGGATTCCGGAGCCGCACCCAGTCCACGGGCCAGCCTATCGATCCAACTTCGCCGTTTGGGGACCTCATCAGTCACCGAATCTTTCCTCCGAG
>CAYVMM010000158.1:0-3628 GCA_964452535.1 uncultured Gammaproteobacteria bacterium
CAAGACCGAGCCCTCGCCTCCGGTGATCATTGGTCCTGGGGGGGCGTTCATTTCCGGGTCTTGGCCCCCGAGCCCGGAGAAAAGGGGAGGGGAAACAACGCCTCCGTGGTCCTTCGAATCGAGGCCGACGGCAGGGCCGTGCTCCTGCCGGGGGACATCGAGGCCCGAAGGGAGCACTACCTGGTGAAATCCGGGCAGCAACTCGCCTCGGAGGTGGTGGTGGCTCCCCACCATGGCAGCCAAACTTCCTCGACGCCCGCGTTTGTCCAGACTGTGGATCCTCAATGGGTGGTCTATTCCACGGGCCATGGGAACCGTTGGGGCTTTCCAGATCCCCGAGTAGTGAGGCGTTATCGGGAGGCCGGAGTGACGGCGAAGAACACCGCGCAGGTGGGCTCCATACGCATTGTCCTCGCCTCTAAGCTCAAGGTAACTGGTTACCGAGAGTGCTCGGACCGTTATTGGCGTGCCGACAGTCCTCCTCCCCGTTTTTCGTCCCTGATGGCTTGGCCTAGTATACTGTAACCTGGATGTTGCCCGGAGTGACGGTTACGAGAGCGCAAGGCTTGGTAAGCGGGGTTCGGAAAGCCCCCAACATGGCAGGGATCATGGCGAGGCAGGCAGGTCAGGCAGTAGGCCTGAGGGGGACCGGTGGCGCCACCTTTGGCTGACCCGGGCAGGCCTCCGCTATGAGGCTCCCAGGAGGCGAGGCCATTCGTGGGAGCTGGGGGCTTTATCGTCGCCTGCTGGATTATGTCCTTCCCCATTGGCCGCGGCTGCTGGGTTCCCTAATGGCCATGGCCCTCGTCGCGGGGACCACGGCCAGCGTGGCCTACCTGCTTAAGCCTGTAATCGATCGGATCTTTATCGAAAAAGAGCGGGCCTTTCTGGTTCTCCTTCCCTTGGGAGTGCTCGCTCTCTATCTGGTGAAGGGGCTCGCCAATTACGCGCAGATCTACCTGCTGCGATGGGTGGGCCAACGAGCCATGCGGGAGCTGCGAGACGACCTGTTTGGCCGACTGCTACGCCTGCCCCTTTCCTTCTTTAGCGAGCATTCGGCGGGGAGCTTGATCTCCCGGCTAACCTACGATGTGGACCAAGTTCAGGCCGCTGTCACCAACGGCTTTAGTATCCTTCTCAAGGACAGTCTGACGGCGCTTTGTCTCCTAGCGGTGCTGTTCTACCACGATTGGCCAATGGCCCTTGCTGCCGTGGTTGTCCTCCCCCTCGTGGTGGGCCCTCTGGCCCGACTGACCCGGAAACTCCGGCAAAGTAGCCGGAGCTCCCAACAGCTCAGGGCTGCCATGACCCACATCATTGAAGAGAGTGTGCTGAGCAATCGGGTCATTAAGGCCTTCAACGGGGAGCCCTGGGAACAGGATCGGTTTCATCGGGAGGTGGAGTCCCATCGCCAGCAGAATATGCGCCAAGTCCAGGCGATGGCCCTCTCTACGCCGCTGATGGAATTCCTGGGGGCAGTTGGCATCGCCTTGGTCATCTACTATGGCGGGCACCGGGTGATGTCGCCTCACGACCCTACGACCCCGGGGACTTTCTTCTCCTTCTTGACCGCCATGCTAATGATGTACGAGCCATTGAAGCGGCTCACCCGGATCAATGCGGTCCTCCAGCAAGGCTTGGCGGCGGGGGAGCGCATCTTCTCTCTTCTGGACCAAGAGCCCGAACCGGATCCCGGGACCCGGATTGTTCGCCGAGCCCAAGGAGAGCTTCGGTTCGAAGGAGTCGAATTCGGCTACGAGCCGAATCGAGCGGTTCTTCGGGAAATCGATCTGGAGGTTCCCGCCGGTCACACGTTGGCCCTGGTGGGACAATCGGGAGCCGGTAAATCCACCTTGGTCAGCCTGGTTCCACGGCTTTATCGGCCCCGGGCGGGCTGCATTCGCCTCGACGGCATCGATATCGCCGAGCTGACTTTGGGTTCCCTGCGTAGGCAGATCGCCTTGGTCAGTCAGGAGATCGCCCTTTTCCATAATACGCTGGCTCATAATATTGCCTATGGGAAGCCCAACGCCAGCCGGGAGGCAATCGAAGACGCTGCTCGCGCTGCAGGGGTGACGGAGTTCCTGAAGGATCTGGAGGGCGGGCTGGACCACGATATCGGTGAGCGCGGGACCCGGCTTTCCGAAGGACAGCGACAACGGATCGCCATTGCCCGGGCCCTCCTGCGGGATGCCCCCATTCTGATCTTGGATGAAGCCACCTCTAGCCTGGATCCCCATTCGGAGCGTCTGGTCCAGAATGGGTTAGATCGGCTTATGTGCGGTCGAACCACCTTGGTGATTGCACACCGTCTATCGACAGTCCAGCAGGCCGATGCCATTGCGGTTATGGAGAGCGGCCATATCACCGAGTACGGTCGCCACGAGGAGCTGCTGGCCCGAAGCGGAACTTATGCCCAGCTTTGGGCCACTCAGTTCGCTCCGACAAGGGCCACCCAGACAGGGGCAGTGTGAAGGGGCAGTCCGGGGGTTGGAAAGCGGTTGCGCTGCTCGTAGCCGTTTGGATTCGTCTGCTTGGGGGCCTGGTCCGCTGGCGAACAGAGGTCCCCGACTCCACACGGGCCATCCTGCGTGGTTCGGATCCCATTATCCTGGCCTTCTGGCATGGGCGCCTTTTGATGATCCCGGTGGCCTACTTGCGCTGGGGGCGCCAGCACCTGAACGTCCTGATCAGCGAGCACAGGGATGGCGAACTAATCGCCCAGGCCATTGGACGGTTTGGGTTCGAGGCTATTCGTGGGTCCAGTCGACGCAGGCCGTTGCGAGGCCTTCGAGAGCTGCTCCGGAGGGCAGGGAAGGGAATCGATTTCGCTCTCACCCCCGATGGCCCGCGAGGGCCAGCTTACCGGGCTCAACCCGGTGTGGTGGACTTGGCGAGGCGTACCGGCTACCCCATCCTGCCCGTGAGTTATGGCACTCGGGGAGGATGGCAGCTCGCTAGCTGGGACCGATTCCTGCTGCCCCGGCCGCTGACTTCCGGGGTGTTCTGCTGGGGAGAGCCCCAATGGGTGGATCCGGAACAGGACAGGGAGAGGGCGCGGCAAAACTTAGAGGGTCAGCTTCGGGCGCTTACCGAGCAGGCGGACCGTTTGACGGGACGTTCTTCATGAAGGGCTTCTCTCCGAGGAGCGCGAGAAGGGGCATTCCAATCGGACGAGACTCGTGCCGCTATCGGCTCTTGGCCGCCTGTCAAGCCCTATGGCAAGGAGCGGGGTGGGGAGTATTGGCTCCCCTGGGTTGGGCCTATGGGGGAGCGATGGTCGCTCGGAGACGTCTCTACCGAAGGGGGGTACTAGGCCCGCGGAGGGCTCCCCTCCCCGTGATCGTGGTGGGGAACTTGACTGTTGGTGGTACCGGCAAGACCCCTCTGGTGTTAGCCGTTTGCGAAGCCCTCCAGAGGCTGGGACGGCGGCCTGCAGTAGTGAGTCGGGGTTACGGCCGGACCGAGGGAGGGCTTCAAATTGCCTCCAAGGGCCAGGGCCCCTTAGTGCCGGTTGCTGCCTGTGGTGACGAGCCGGCCTTGCTAGCCCAGCGGCTACCGATCCCCATTGTGGTAGCGGCGGACCGGGTAGCGGCAGCCTGCTGGGCGAAGGTGCTGGGGGCGGATT
>CAYVMM010000159.1:0-3620 GCA_964452535.1 uncultured Gammaproteobacteria bacterium
GACATAAGCTCCGGTAACGATCACCTCGCCAGCACGTGCTCAATCTCTGCGGCCACCGCTCGGGCAAGAGCGCGGGCCGTGGCCCATTTGCCACCGTAGAGAGTAATGAGGCGGCCCTGGCGCTCGATCACATACTCCCGGCTGCCCCGGGTCGGATCGATCGCTGAATAGACAAGGGGCCTCAAGCCCGCGTAACGCATGGTGATATCTGCCATCCCTTTGGGCTCTTTGAAGTAGGTGTTATAGGCATTGAGGAGATAGGCGGCCTCAGCGTCGCTACATTCGATCGGCTCGTCGAACTCTTGGCGAACCTCCGTCGTCCCAACCAAGCTTTGCCCCTTATAAGGCAGGACAAAGAAGATGCGGCCTTCACCCGGTACTGGCAGGAGGTAACCGTCTTGCCGCGGATCGGCAAATAGAATGTGGCTGCCGCGTACCAAGTCCAAGCGGTAGCGCGGGGTGATCCCGCTACAGAGCAGGATTTGCTCAGCCCACGGACCGGTCGCGTTGATAACGACGTCAAACTGGCTTTTCCCCATGGGAGTGATCAATTGGCCTTGCGTACCGATCTGGGTTACAGGACAACCCTCTTGAATACGGACCCCCTTGGCACGGGCTTGATCCGCCACCCATAATCCGAGCCGATAATCGTCCATCTGGGCGTCTGAGAGGGTGAACCCGCCACGGAGCTCTGGAGTGTGAAGCTCCGAGGTAAGCTGGCCCAGCGCTTCGGCCGAATACCAACGGTGGCGGCCAAGGTTGCGTCGGCCGGCAAGACGATCGTAGAGCCAGAGGCCAAGCTTGACCTTCCAAGCACTCCGCCGACTCGACTGATAGAGAGGCAGGATCAGCCGGATAGAATTGGTGAGCTCGGGGGCATGGGCCAGCCACCACGCCCGTTCCTGAAGCCCTTCCCGGACCAAGGCCAACTCCCCGTGCTCCAGATAACGGAGCCCACCGTGGAGAAGCTTGGTGGAGGCTTGGCTGGTGGCCTCCATAAGGCGGTCGCGCTCGAACAAGGTGACCGCATGTCCGGCTTGAGCAAGCTGCCAAGCCGTACACAGACCGTTGATCCCACCCCCAATAACGGCGAGCTGCATAGTGCGAACGGACCCCAAATGGCTGACTCGCATCCAGTTCCCAAAACCAACTACAGGTCCCTCAAAAGAACTCGGTAGGGGGCTTTTTTCTTGGACAAATGCCCTACCGGAGCGCATTACCGAAAACGGCAACCGGCAACTCCCCCAGCAAGGGGCTGAAAAGTGAGGGACAGGAATCCCCGGCTGCTGCCTGGTTCCTTGGTCTTCGGCCCATTCTTTTCACCTTTTCTAAAGTCAAGAATCAATTCTTGACAATAGCGGCGAAGGGTCAAGGCCGCACTATCCCTTAACAGCTTCTCATCCCGCTCGGCGAAGGTCTTGAGGTGAGCCAGGACCACACAAGGCTCTTGGTCCAGAAGGCGGGGAGGAATATTGGGACTGACCTAGCATCAGCGGCGACGGAACGGTAACTGCGCCTCTCGCGGAGGACACCATGAACCAATCTATTGACTCGCCGGTATATGGTGGGCGTTTTAGGGATATCCACGATGTTTCCCCGTTCCGCAGTTCGATAACCTACAGCGTTACCTCCCTTTACCTTTACAATTCCCATGGAGTCCTATATTGAAACGGAGGATACTGTTCAGTCTATCAATCATAACGAGGCGAACCGGGCGGCCGTGCGGACTCTTGATTGCCTTATTGCTCGGTAACTATGCTCCGCCGCTCTCCGCTAACCCTGCCAAAGCAACGGGCATTTGGCTCGATCGTGATGAGGAAGTGGCCGTTCAGATATTCCGGTGCCGTAGCAATCTCTGTGGTCGAATCGTCTGGTTGGACGATCCTGACAACGACGCCGGACAGCTCAAGCGCGATCGCCAGAATCCCAATCCAGAAAAGCGCGACCGGCCCTTGTGCGGTCTGCGTGTCCTCCAAGGCCTTGAGCAGACCGGATCTAAGACCTGGAAAGATGGCCAGATCTATAATCCAGAGAATGGTCAGACATACCATAGCTGGGTCACGCTGACCGCACCGGACAAGCTCAAGATACGCGGCTATGTATGGCTTCCCCTATTCGGGCGCACCATGGTCTGGAACCGCATAGAGTCCCCTCCCGAGCCCTGCGATCCCTCGGTACGGATCCCCTCCACCCCAAGCCCCTAAACGACTAGAACATCACTCGATCGAGCGAGGCCCACCCCCGTATCCTCCCTCAACTTCGCCGGATGACTGAGCATCGCCCGAACGCATCGTCGCAGCGTGCCAGACCTGCACCTGCCGGTGCCCTAGGGCAGCCGACACGGCCTGGAGCTCGAGCTGAGGACCCGCCGGCGCGATTCCGGGTAAGGGTATTGTCCGGCTCGACGCCATCGACGGGGCGCTGCAGGGAGGAGCCCCGGTCTGTATGAACTCCACCCCAGGAGGAGATAGCCCGCAATGCCCCTCATAGTTCGTACCCCAAGAAAAGCCAAACCAGGCCGAACCCGATCAGTCGGGGTCAATCGGGAATAAAACGTCCCTCCTCGACTGCCAAGGGCTCCCACTGGTCTTAATGCGGATACCGTGGGTACCCATGAGCGTAATGTGCGGAGACCAGAGGCCATTCTTGATGTCATCGCGCCTAAGGCCCGGGGCGTGGATGGCCGCGCTGCCGAGCGTCCCACTCGGATTGCCTGCCGTAAGATTCCATTCCTCACATTGATAAGAAGGGCGAGAGGAGCCTTGGTAATCACACGGGCTATAGCAACCAGAGCCCCTTCCTACGAACGCGCTGTGTAGCCAATCTTGGCGCTCGCCATTGTCGCCCCGGGCCATGCCTCCCGAACAGTGCCCCATTCACCTCAATAGCCGCGCCGTCAAGTAAAGACCGGTGCATCCCCGTGACAGGCGAGTCATGCCGGGCCATTTAAAGTGACTTTTTCGTCAGTTGTTTTTCCTTATTCTTTTCTGCTTCTGTGCTGCTCATACTCAGACTGGCACCGCCAGCGGCAGCAATACTGAAAATGAGCCAGATACTCCACATAGCCGGGGCTTTCCAAGTCAGCCAACTAAAAACGCCTACCCCAACTGCGAACGGGATTAAATAATCCCATCTGGCCTTGCTCCTATCCATGGTTCCCCCCAAAGCCTCCTGACTCCAGTTACTTGATCACAAACCCGAAACTCGCATCCCTAGCCTAAGCTAGTTCGAGTTATGCTCGAAAGCGGTGTACGGGCGGGGGTTGAACTAGGCGACGTATCCGGCTGGAATGGCCAGCAACCAAGCCAATCCATCCCAGCCATTGGGAGGGGATGCTGCTGGTACAAGATAATCGGAAGAGGAGGCCATGAACTGATTGATCAAGAAACGATTATGACTTGCTCTGGTCAGGCAGCACAATGCCTTTGCCAACGCCTAAGGTACCGAATCTTTTGGGGGGGCCTTAGCGAGCACCTCAATGGGGTACTTGTCAGTTAAATCCGTCCTTCTCAGTAGCTCCGCTTCTGGCCACTCCACGTCCCATACTTATCGATGCGTGCGATGGCTAGGGCCTGTCTGCAAACGCCTCTAAGCCCGTTACGGTTTTTATAGGATGCGAA
>CAYVMM010000160.1:0-3605 GCA_964452535.1 uncultured Gammaproteobacteria bacterium
GGGTTCGCCGGCGATGACCTCGGCAGCCACCTCGCCCTCAGCCATATGGGGATCGGTTTCCGCCAGGTAAGGGGGGTTGGCGACCACTAGATCATAGGTTCGCCCCGCTACGGGGGCGAACCAGTCGCCCTCCCAGATCGTAATCTGCTTGCCTAGCCCCAGTTGGGCTATATTCGCGCGCGCCAGCGCAGCGGCTTCCGGAGCGAGCTCAACCGCATCCACCCAGGCCCGTGGTCGTTCCCGGGCCAGGGCGGCGGCGATGCAGCCAGTGCCGGTTCCCAGGTCCAGGATCCGGATAGGGGCCTCTCGGGGCAGGAGCGCCAGGGCCCGCTCCACGACGACCTCGGTATCGGGACGGGGGATCAACGCGGCAGGGGTGACCCGGAAGGATAAGGACCAGAACTCGCGTTCACCCAGGAGGTGGGCGACCGGTACGCCCAAGGCACGGGCCTGTACTGCTTCCCAATAGCGCTTGCGCTCTTTACGCGAGAGCGGGCGGTCGGGATCCATGTAGAGCTGGATCCGATCGACCCCTAGCGATCGGGCGAGGAGGAGCTCGGCGTCCAGGCGTCCTGTCTCGCTTCCCTTGCTCGCTAAGTGACCGGCGGTCCACTGGAGGACCTGGCGAACTGTCCAAGTCATGATTCGAGCTGGGCAAGCCGTTCGGCTTGATACTCCGTCATGAGGGGATCAATCAGGAGATCCAGCTGACCCTGGAGGACTTGGTCGAGCCGGTAGAGGGTTAGATTGATCCGGTGGTCAGTGACTCGGCCTTGGGGGAAATTGTAGGTCCGAATCCGTTCGGAACGATCGCCACTGCCCACCAGGGAGCGCCGGGTGTCGGCCCGTTCCTGGGCAGCGCGCTGTCGTTCGGCCTCGTAGAGGCGGGCCTGAAGGACCTTGAGGGCCTTTTCTCGGTTCCGGTGCTGAGATTTTTCGTCTTGACAGGCCACGACCGTTCCGGTTGGCAGATGGGTAATCCGAACGGCTGAGTCGGTGGTGTTCACACTCTGGCCACCCGGTCCGGAGCTGCGGAAGATATCGATCCGCAGATCATTCGGGTCAATGCTGACCTCCACCTCCTCGGCCTCCGGCAGGACCGCAACTGTGCATGCCGAGGTATGGATTCGGCCCTGGGTTTCCGTTTCCGGAACGCGCTGCACCCGGTGACCTCCGGACTCGAATTTGAGCCGCGAATAGGCCTGACTCCCTTGTACCCGAAGGATTACCTCTTTGAAGCCACCGCGCTCGCTTTCGCTCGCGGTCCAGATTTCCCCCTTCCAGCCTTGGGACTCGGCGTAACGGGTATACATCTTGAGCAGGTCCGAGGCGAACAGGGCCGCTTCCTCGCCTCCCGCGCCGGCCCGAACTTCTAAAAGAACATTCTTGTTGTTGTTGGGATCGGCGGGCAGGAGCAGCCAGCGGAGGCGATCTTCAAGCTCGGCGATTCGTGCTTCGGCCTCCTCGAGCTCGGCACGAGCCATCTCCCCCAGCTCGGGGTCCTCCAGCATCTCCCGGCTTTGCTGAGCCAAGTCTTCCCAGTGCTCGTACTCGCCGAAGGCTTTGACCACTGGCTCGAGCTCGGCGTATTCCTTGGAGCGCTCTTGGAAGGTCTCAATGTTCTCCATCGCCGCCGCATTGGAGAGGAGGCGGCTGAGCTCATCCAAGCGTGCACGGGTGGCTTCCAGCTTTTCCCGTAGTCCGGCCTTCATTGGTCCTCTTCTAGTCGAAAGAGCTGGTGGGTGGCTTCGATCAGATCATCGCCTCCGTCCTCTTCGCTAAGCTGGCGAAGCTGGAGTGTGGGGTCATGCAAGAGTTTGCTCACCAGAGCTTGGGAGAATCGATCGAGGGTGCGCTCAACCTCCGTTGGGAGGTGGCCCAATCGCTTGCGGGTCTTTTCCAGCTCCTGGGCTCGGATCGCTTCCGCCTTAGCCCGCATGGCTTTGATGGTTGGCACCACTTCTTGGTTGCGAAGCCAGCGGAGGTATTCTTCTACCATCCCTTCGACGATCGCTTCGGCGCATTCGGCTTCCCGCCGTCGAACCTTGAGGTTCTCCTCGACCACTGTCTCGAGGTCATCGACGGTGTAGAGGTAAATGCCGGGGATTTTCTCGCTCGCCTCCGGGATATCGCGCGGAACCGCCAGATCGACCAGGAATAGGGCTTGGCGTTTGCGTGCCTTCTGGGCCGCTTGGAGCCATTCGGTAGCCAGGATCGGTGCCTGTGAGGCCGTCGAAGAAACCACCACATCCACTTCCGCGAGGGCTTGCGGAACCGCCTCCCACTCGATGGGCTGGCCGCCCAGATTCTGGGCCAAGGACTCAGCTCGATCCCACGTCCGGTTGGCTACCTGGAGGGCGGCGACCTGAGCTTCGCGCAAATGGTGCCCCGTGAGCTGAATGGTCTCGCCAGCCCCCAGTAGAAGGACGCGAGACTCGCTAAGGTCACCGAAGATTCGGCGAGCGAGCTCCACCGCCGCGTAGCTAACCGAGACCGCCCGGGTGCCGATGTCGGTCTCGCTACGAATCCGCTTGCCCACCTTGAAGGCGTAGTGGAAGGCCCGGTTTAATAGCGGTCCCAGGCTGCCCACATTGTAGGCTCGTCGGTAGGCCTCTTTGAGCTGTCCCAGGATCTGGGGCTCGCCGACAACCAGACTGTCCAGGCTACCAGCGACGCGGAATAGGTGGGTCACAGCTTCTCGGTCTTCGTAGGCGTAGAGGTGGGAACGGATTTCTTTCACTGGGATACTGTGGAAGCGGGCAAGCCAGGAGGCCACTTCCTCGCGGGCCCTTTCCAAGTTGCTTACCGCGCAGTAGCATTCTGTTCGATTGCAGGTGGACAGGATGGCCGCCTCTCGGACTGCGGTATGCTGGATGACATCCGAAAGGGCGTCGGGAAGGAGCTCCGGCCCAAAGGCGACGCGCTCGCGGATCTCGACAGGTGCGGACTTATGATTGAGACCGAGACCAAGAATGTGCATGGGATCACTGTTTGCCGCGATGGCCCAACGGGGGAGGTTGGCCGGCGCTTCCCGCCCATGGCCCGAAGAGGCTCCAGCCAAACCTGCCCCGGATAGTGCGCCAAGTGCCCTAGAAATTCAACCAGGGGCCCGGGTCCATGGCCCGCATTAAAGGGGCATTCTTGGGCTCCTTCCCGTAGTTATGGGACAATGACTAACCTCTTTGGATCCGCCTGCCCGGATACTTTGAAAGGGTGGCACCGTGGCCTCCAACGTTGGCCTTAAATCTTAACTCGACTGATACCGCTTTGTTAGATACACCTTAGGCCCTGGTAGAGCCTGCTTTAGCGGGCGATTGCCCTTAGCTAAAGGCTTAGGGAATGTTCCCCCGATTCGGTTGCCAGGGAGCTACTTGACCCCTTCGAGTATTGGCCATTGGGATGCCTTGTCCTTGATGCCCCGTTTGCCCACGGCCCCTAGTCTCCTCCTAGGAGGCCTCGCCTGGGTCGTGGTCGCTTGCCAGTCCTCCCCCGGCCTCTCCCGGGAGGGGTTTGACCAGCGCCGAGCGGCCCCTCAGCAAGGGGGCTCGCCGATGTCGGCTGTCGAAGGCAAGGTAATCCAGGCTCGGACATCGGGGCCCTATGAG